>JBCCQU010000288.1:0-3628 GCA_039208875.1 Planctomycetota bacterium | reverse complement strand
GGGCGATCTGCTCGCCGAGGGCTGCCGACAGCGAGCCGCCACCCAGGGTGCCCGCGAAGCCAAGGTAAGCCTTGGCAACGTGCGGACTCTGAGCCATGGTGCTCACCATGTTCGGCACCAGCCCGAGGCCGGCCTTGACGTTATCGAAGATCTGCTGCTGCTCGGCTGATGGGCTGGTGACTGGGTTGAGGCGTGGCATGGTGTGGGCTCCTGAAAGAGTTTGGTGCGTTCTGCCGGGTCTCGCTGACCGGGCCAAGAAGAAACAGGTAGACCGTTCTGTCTATTCTTGGCTTGCTCGCGGACTTCAAAAATTTACCAGGAAATCGGCGTCTCAGATCAAAGAACAAATAAGCGTACCGGTCTGTACACTCCGGCGTGCCCGCTTCGCGACGACAAGACCTGCTCGAAACCGCTGCCCGGCTCTTCGCTGAGCACGGCTTCCAAGCTGTGGGCATCGACCGCATCCTCAAAGAGGCCGGCGTCGCGAAGATGACGCTGTACAAGCACTTTGCGAGCAAGGACGACCTCATCCGCGAGGCTTTGCAGTTCTCGGACCAAGCTTGGCAGCATGCGTTCTGGTCAGCGGTCGCCGACCGGGCCGACACCCCGGCCGGCCGCCTGCTGGCGGTGTTCGACGAGTTGGCCGCCTGGCACATCTCCGACGACTACCGCGGCTGCGTGTTCATGCACGCAGCGAGCGAGCACCTCGAAACCGCATCGCCCGCCCACAGTGTGGCGTGCGACCACCACCAGGCTGTGCGCAGCAAGCTGATCGAGATGGCCGACGAAGCCGGAGCTGCCGATCCCGAGGCCCTCGGCGCGTCGCTCGCGTTGCTCTTCGAGGGTGCGAACGCGTGCGCACAGCTCTGCCGAACCGACAACCCGGCCAAGCAGGCTCGCGATGCCGCTGCGACGCTGCTCCGGGCTGCGGAGTTGCTCGTCTAGCGAAATCGCCACGCGAATCGCGGGCAGGAGTTGAGAAAGCACCCATCCTCGGCGACCGCAGCGACGTATTGGCGGGCATGCAGCCGCACGCGTGTCCGAAGTGCGAGTACGACCTGCACGGGTCGCCCGGGCCGGTGTGCCCCGAGTGCGGCTTGCCGTTCGCCGAGATGACGCTTGTTCGACGCTCGGTGCCGACGCTCCGACAAGCCGGCTCAATGATTACGCGTGTGTGCCTCTACCCCGCAGCCATGCTCTGGCTGCTTCGCGTGTTGCGCGCGACCAACGTCGGCACGTTCCGTCATAAGCGCGTGCCACTTGTGATTTCAACGGTGTGCATCGCTATCGCGATCGGGCTTGCGGTGCGGCAGTTCATGGATGACTTTGACGAGCGGCCGATTGACGCCAGCATTCAACGGCTCGGAAGGTCGCTTGGCGCAGCATTGCTCTGGCTGATCCCTTGCCTCGTGCTGGCACTTCCGTTTGCCTACGACGAATACATGAATCCGTTGCTGGCAATAGTTGCCATCGGCGGCCTGATCGGCACTGCGTTGCGCTGGTATGCAGCGGTTGTCGTCGATCGGCCGGACAAGGCAATCGAGCCGGAGCGACGCAGTCGACTCATCATCCGTCGGTCGATCATGCTGGTGTGCATCGCTGGCACCTACATCCACGCGATCGTGTAACGCAGCTACGGCAGGCTCGGCATCGGCAGCGGGTTGTCGTGCGGCAGGGTGCTAGCGTTGACGCAACCTTACAGCGATTCGCACGCCCTCAGCCGCTGCAGATACGTCGCGATATCGAAGTAATCGACCGACGCATCGCCGTTCCAGTCGGCCTGCGGCAACGCGTTTGCCACTTCGTTCACAGCATCCGAAACATCGCTGGCATCGAGCGAGCCATCGGCGTCGATGTCGGCGGTGCACGGGATATCGGTGAGCATGTACGCCCACACCGGCTCGTATCGCGGCGAGCCGTCAGCGTTCAGGGGCATGCGGCCATCGACGCACACGGCGGAGTGACCGGTCTGGCCGGGCGGCACCGGGAAGCCGCTGGTCAGCATGTGGCTGGTGAGTTCGGACGCGGGCCGGCGGTCGACGCCCTGCAGGTCGCCGAAGGCATTGAGGCCGAGGATCCGTTGATTGAAGAAGAAGCCGGGCGCGGTGGCATCGTCCAGATGTACGAACGCCAGCGACCGCCCGGGCGGTGTGATACCGGGCTCGATGACCCACGGCGCCGTGCCGAAGCCCTGCACGAAGTCGCCCGGGCCGCCGAAGATCAGCACGCCCGCGACGCGTCTGATCTTGCCGAGGTAGGCCGAGTGCCCAGCCCCTTGCGAATGCCCAGCCACCACGATGCGCGACCAATCGACGCCGCCGGTTGGTGTGAGGTAGTCGGTCCATCGCTCGTTCGGGAAGGCCGACGCCTGATGCTGCAACAGCTTGATGAGCCGATTCTCGATGCCGTTGGCTGGGTCGACGCCGCTGCCGCCGGGGAACGGCTCGCCGAAGATCCGCTCGCGGCGGATGAGTTCGGGCAATTCGGTATCGGGGTTTTGCGTGGTGATGTCGTTCACCGGAGGCCAACTCGCGTAGACAACACCGACCGCGTCGTACCCCTGTTCGGCTGCGGTCCGCGTGACCTCCAGATACTGCCCGGGCGTCGCTCCGCTGCCGGAGATCCACACAAACAACCGGCCGTTGGGCTCCTCAGCCCGGCTCGTGGCGACAACGTGATCGCGATCGAGGTCGCCGGCGTTCGGCAATTCGACATCGACGATGCCGGGGTCGGTCGTCAGCGGATCAACGAAGCGAAACTCGGCTACGGGCGTCTGGTCGGGGCCTGTCAGTTGCCCGAGCGATGAGCTTGCAAGCCAGGCAACGCTCGCGAGGGCGAAAGCTTTCACGCACGCAGCAGTGATCGGCGCAGGCAGCATCGGCATGGATCGGACCTCCCGCCCGGCCAAACGCCCCCAAGCTGCGAGTCTTGCCTCAGCCGCCGGATTTCGGAGTCGATTTTTATGCGGGAGCGATACGCTCTCGGCACACACGCGGTCTCCGCACGAGGATTTGCATGACGACGATGAGCCCGAACGACCAGTTTCCTGCGGCTGCCGAGTTTGACGCGGCCCGGCAGATCAGCCCCCGCCGCCACTCGACCGAGGCCAGCGACCTGCACGGCCTCGTCCGCGAACAGCTCGAGCACTTCGGCGTCGATCCGGAGACCAACTACGGCAAGCGGCTCGCCGATCTGGCCTGGCATCTCTACGCCGGCCACGCCGACTTGCAGTCGATGTATCAAGCCGCGTTGCACGAGCTGGCCGACCTGCCGCGCGAGACGCGCGCACAACGCTTCGCAGCGCAGAAATTCCTGTCGTACCAGCTCGCCAAGATGCTCGACACGCTTCAGCAATCAAGCCGAACGGCCTACCAGAGCATCGTGCAAGACTCCGGCCAGCGTTCGCGCAAGGGCCCGTATCCGGTCTTCGATAACGTCACCGCGATCTTCAGCGCACAGCCGGTCATCACGCGCACCGCGACGTACATCTTCGCGTGCGCCGAGTGGGTCGAAGACGCGTTCCACGGCCGAGAGTTGATGCTCGAGATCTACTCGCGTTTGCTCAACCCGACAAACGTGAGCCTCGCCAATCACATCGTTGATATCGAAGCCGGGCCGTACACCGCGG
>JBCCQU010000287.1:0-3629 GCA_039208875.1 Planctomycetota bacterium | reverse complement strand
CGCTCACGCTCGCCCCGGTCGGTCGCGAAACCGACGATTTCACGCCGTTTGCAGATCGCCACACGATGGCCGAGATCGCCCTGTCCGACACGCTGACCTTCCGCAGCACAGGTTCCGATCGGCGCTCGCAGCTCAATGATCCCGCAGCCTTCGTGCTCAGCGCCGAAGCCGGATTGCAGTTCTCGCCCGACGCGGGCATCAGCGTCGGCTACGAGTTCTTCCGCACCGATACCGGCGAGTTCAATCGCGACGGCGAAGAGGGCATCTTCGCCGAGTTCCGGTTGCGCTTCTAACTCTGCTCAACCGCGCATCATGTCGGCGATTATCTCGAGCCCGGCTTCAAGCCGCGCACGCGGCGCTGCGAAGCTCAGCCGGATGTAGTCGTCTCGCTGCGAGAACACGCCGCCCGGAATCGTGAGCACATTGCGCTCGATCGCAGCCTCCGCGAAGGCTGTGCCCGACATGCCGAGATGCTCAGGCACCTTCACGAACGCGTAGAACGCACCGCCCGGCGTGGGGAGCGATGTCACCGGCGAAAGCCGCTCGAGAACGAGGTCTCGCCGAGCCTGATACTCCGCAACGTGTCGCGACATATCGACGTCGCCGCACGCAACGCACGCGTGCTGAGCAATCGATGGTGCGCACACATAAGTGAACTGCTGCAGCTTCGCCATCTGCTCGATGAGCGGCGTCGGCCCCGCCGCATAACCCATCCGCCAGCCGGTCAGTCCGTACGTCTTGCCGAAGCCACGAATGAGGAGCACGCCGTCGCTCGCATCGCCACCGAGTCGAGCCGCACTCGGCGGTCGCGTCCACGCAGCATCGCCCGCAGCCACGTCCGTCCGTGACTCATCAAACACAAACTCGTCGTAGATCTCATCGGAGATCAACATCACGCCGCGCGATCGGCAAAGCTCAGCAAGTTCCGCGCACTCCTCACGCGTCGACACAACACCGCCAGGATTTGACGGCGAGTTGTGCAGCACAAACTTCGTGCGCTCCGTCAGCAACGGCTCTACACGCTCGGCCGTCAGCCGAAGACCATCGCCCGTATCGCACAGATCAACGCGAGCATCAGTCAGCGACGCGAGTGCCGGATACAGCACGAAGTACGGATCGCCGATAACGTAGCGATCGCCCGGATTCAGCATGGCCATCGCAGCCAGCACGAGCGCACCAGAAGTGCCGCTGGTGATCAACAGCGATCGATCGCCGCCGTCAACATCCCAATCAAGATCACGCTTCAGCGACGCAGTCACCGATTCCCGAATCGCGTGCGCACCCTGCGTAGGCGTGTACCCGTTCAGATCACTTTCGATGGCATCGATCGCCGCTGCCTTCACAGCATCGGGTACCGGAAAGTCCGGCTGGCCAATCGATAAATTGATCGGATCGGCGAGCTTCGCGCCGAGATCGAAGATTCGCCGTATCCCCGACGCGTCGAGGCCCCGTGCCCGGTCGGCGATCAGGCCCTGAGCCCAAGACACGCGAGGCTTACTTGACCCGCGTCTTCGGGATGCCCAGCGCCGCGTCCTTCGACGGATCGATCTTCTTGTCAGCCATCATCTTGGCAACACGCTCAGCCCGGGTGTACACCGACCGCTTGCCCGACAGGCCCGACTTCAACTTCAGTGAGGAATCAATGCTCATCGCTTACTCCAAGCCACGCCTGCTGTGTCGCCCGCCGTCACTCGCGAGCAACTGATTTCACGTTCAACGGCCCCACCACGGCCCACCTACGAACCGTTGTACCGTTCCCAGATCGGCTCCACAAAGCCCGGACCACCCGCTGCTTTCAGGTCATCGCCGACCGCCCCTACGAGCCGCTGCAAACGACGACGTTCATCGCTGCTCGACGCAAACGCGCCGCCCGCGATAGCCACGTCGAGATACACGACGTAGAGGCTTCGATTATTCCGGCCGCGGCCCGACCGATCAAGCACCGCAAACCCGCCAAGCCCTGCGTCGTCCAATGCCGCAAGCACCAGCCGTGCGTCCTCTTCAAACACCCGCGTGAGCCGGTAGTAATTGTGCTCGGCCAGCCTCGGGTCGATCCGAGACGTCCCGGACGCGGTCAGCACGACGGGCGTCGACCCGCCCTCACCTGCGTTGCCTGTGTCTTGATTTCCGGCTGGCACGCCCTGAGCGTCCGATTCGCGGGCAGCCCCCCGATTTCCGCTGGGCGTCTCATCATCCAGCGGATCCAGGACCATCGCCCGCGGCACACCCGCTTCGATCGCAGCCTGTCGGCCCGCCGAGAACCCGAGGCTGTAGATCCCGATGCCCGCAGCGACTAACACCGCCAGTAGCACCAACGCGTATGGCAGATCCATCCGCAGCACGCCGCCCTTGACCGAAACTCCGCCACGTACCGCCGGATCCGACGGCGACGACGGCCTCGGCGGCGGGGCCTCGGTGTCGACGCTTGCAGCAGGTAAGGCATCGCCCGAGACCTGGCCGGAAGCATGGCTCGATCCACGGCTGGGTGCCTGCGTGGGTGCCTGGCTCGACCCGCGATCGTTGTCGCCGAGAAGCTCAAACAACGGAGGATGAGATCGCTTTGCAGCCACGATCAGAGTTTATCGGCACGACGGCTATCGAAGCACGATCGCCGCTGAATCGACCCGCACGCGTTCACCGATCTATAGTTTGCCATGCCGATCCGCGAGGAAGAAGTCGTCCGCATCTCGGCCCCGGAAATGAACCCGCTCGAGCGGGTCTATTTGCCGGAAATTATGCGAGGGTTCGCGACAACGCTCCGGCACTGCGTCACCTCTTGGGGACAGGGCAAGGTCTTCCCGGGCAAGGGCACAAGCCGCACGATCCAGTATCCAGAAGAACGTCGCGAGCACTACGCCCCCGAAGACGGCGGTCTCGAGCCGAGCAACTTCCGAGGTGTGCACCGCCTCAACCGCGACGAAGCCGGCCGCGTCAAGTGCGTCGCCTGCATGATGTGCCCCACCATCTGCCCCGCTAACTGCATCCACATCACCGCAGCCGAGAGCCCGTGGGACGACCGCGAGAAGTACCCAGCCAAGTTCGAGATCGACGAGCTTCGCTGCATTTTCTGCGGCATGTGCGAAGAGGCCTGCCCCGTCGACGCCATTGAGCTCACGACCGAGTACGACATCATCGGCCTGAGTCGCCAAGAAATGGTCTTCGACAAGAACAAGCTTCTGCATGTCTACGACGTCACCATCGACAAGAAGCCAATGTGACGCTGCAACCGAGCGTCTCCCGCGGCAGCGCTCGAAACGGACAAACCCAAACCCAAACACAATATAAACCACCGGCACTCACGCCCGAGCTATCTGTGGCTCTGCGTCGACCCGGTTTGTTTCTCGGACAGACCGTTGCGGGTTATGCAAGCAAACTTGTGAAAAATCATCGCAAACCCAGTTCTAGAATGGTTTTGCAACCCGTTCCCGCTAACGTGTGCCCATAGGACAAGCACCGCGGCGAGCCGTGGTTACAACACCGAGAGATGAGGTTTCCAATGATTCGTAACGGAATTCTTTGCTGCGTTGTGGCTGGACTCGCGACATCCGCGTCGGCCCAGGCCGATCTGATCTCCTTCGCATGGAGCGATCTGTCCGGCTCGTTCACGCCCGCAACCGCTGGCGGCACCT
>JBCCQU010000286.1:0-3641 GCA_039208875.1 Planctomycetota bacterium | reverse complement strand
GACGGCACCATCGCGACCGCTGGCAGCGCGCTGCTCATCTTCGCCTACCCGGGCCTCGCGATGGGGTGCTTCCTCGCGATCCGCCACGAGCACTCCGCCTGGATCCTGCTCTGGATCTTCGCGACCACGAAGAGCAGCGACATCGGCGCCTACTTCACGGGCAAAGCCATCGGACGCCGCAAGCTGATCCCATGGCTCAGCCCGGGCAAGACATGGGAAGGCCTGTTCGGGGGCATCGCGTTCGCGTCGGCCGTCGGGGCGCTCGGAGCCTGGCTCCTCCAAGCCAACCTCGACCCGCAGGCACCGTCCCCATGGATCGGCCTGCTGCTCGGCGCGATCATCGCTGTGCTTGGACAACTCGGCGATCTCGCCGCGAGCATGTTCAAGCGAGATGCCGGCGTCAAGGACTCCGGGTCTCGGATTCCCGGCTTCGGCGGCTTGCTCGACCTGGCCGACTCCACCCTCATCGTCGGCGTGGCCGCGTACTGGACGCTGTTGCTCGGCAACTGACCGCCAACCCGTTGTGGATCTGTTGTTTGTATTGCATCGCTGCGCACGCCGGCAGTAGCATCCCTGTGTGACCACGACCCCGCACCGAACGAGCCACAGACCGCCGCTGGCCGTCGCATGGGCTTGCGTCGCGTGGCTGCTGGTGTGCACGAGCCCAACTCAAGGCCAGCCGACCGATCCGCTCGACATCACAGGGCGGAACTTCGCGGCCGTGGACTTGGACATCGAGCCGACGCCCGGCACGATCGCGTTGTGGGGAGCGCGAGCACAGGTCTGGACCGAGCAGCCCTTTATCGTGCCCGGGCGCGGCGCAGAGCCAGCCGTGAGGCGCGTGCTCATCGAGGGAGATGTGCAGCTTGCTCTCGGAGGGCTCCAATTCACCGCGGAACGAGCGGCCGTGTGGCTCAAGCAAAGGCCCGAACCCGACGGCCAAGGCCGAGAGGTCTATCAGGTATTCGTCTACTTCGACGAGGTGGGCACCCCGACCGCCGACCCGGCACTCGGTCTTTCCGCAGAACGGCTCGCCGTTCGGGCGGTGATTGCTCTGGCAAGGCCGCTCGAGCTACGAGCCGATGTCATCAACAGAGGCCGGGCCACCGGGGCGTTCGTGGAAGCCGGCGAACGAGAACTCGCCGCTGCGCTACGGGAGCAACTCGGCCTCTGGCCGATCTCGCGTCCGCCGGTCACCGAGCCTCGCTCGCAGCAGCAAGCCCTGCGAACACCACCGCGACCGCCCGCCCCCCCCGCCGCTGCCGGCCGACATCGTCGATGACCTCAACGCCCAAGCCGGCCCGCGCCCGATCTTCGCGGATGACAGCGTGCTCACCATCGCCGGTGGGCAGATCGCGATCGTGCGGGGCGATGAAGAGAACGCGGTGCTCATCACCGACGGTGCCACGCTTCTCAGCCAAGAGATCGACGGACCGGGCGGGCTGCAACTCCGCGCACGCCGCGCGGTGATCTTCCTGCCGCCGGGCCCGCTCGTCGATGTTGGGTCGATCGGCGTGGACGAGGTGCGCGGCCTGTATCTCGAGGGGGATGTCGAAGCGAGCGACGGGTCCTACACCGTGCGCTCGCCGCAGGTGTACTTCGACGTGCCGAGCGATCGCGCGATCCTCCTGGACGCGAGCTTCAGCACCTATGACCAGCGTCGGCGATTGCCGCTATACGTCCGCGCAGAAATCGTCAGGCAGCACTCGGCCGACAATTGGGAAGCAGACGGCGTCAAGCTCGCCAACTCCTCGTTCGCCCGCCCAACGTTCACCCTTGGCGCCACGTCGGTCCAGCTCGAGCGATTCCCCGGCGATGACCGCAGCGGAGAGGCGTCGAGTTCGCTTGCCGGCGACGACGCGTACCGGATCGACGCGCGCAACATCACGCTCTCTACTCGATCCGTGCCGATCGCGTACTGGCCCCGGTATCGCGGCGATCCATTCAACCAAACGCTCCGCGCGGTCAGCATCGGCACGAGCACCGGCGACGCGCCCACGATATCGACAACGTGGAACGCCGAAGGCTTGTTCGGCATCGATCTTGGCGAGTCGGTGTCCGCCGACTTGTTGCTGGATTACCACCTCGATCGCAGCCCAGCGCTCGGCCTGGACATCGCATGGGAAGACCGGTTCGTCCGTGGCAACTTGTTGGCGTACGCGCTCGTGAACGATCAGGGCGAGGACCGCCTCAGGAACGGCGCACGCCGCGGCTTCGATGGCGAGTTCAGGGGCTTGCTCGTCAGCGAGCAGCGGTACGGGCTCGCACCGGGCGCTGCGCTGTGGGTCGACCTGGCGTACGTGAGCGACGAGACATTTGTCGACGCGTTCTTCGACGATATCGCGATCGAACGCAAACCCCTTCGAACCGGCTTCTTCTTCCGCCGCAAGACCGACGCGTCGTTCCTCTCGCTCGAAGCCCAAGGCCAGCTCAACAGCTTCCAAGTCAACGAGGCCACGCTCCAAGCGCCGGGCTACGCGGTCGAGAAGCTGCCCGAGGCAACCTACGTGCGCCTCGCTGATGATCTGCTGCCTCGATCGGCTCCGGGATTGGCCACCTGGTCTCAGGAGTACCGCGTCGGCTACCTGCGACTCAACTTCACCGAAGACAGCGCGAGCGATCTCGGCTACCGAACCAACGGAGCCGCCCAGCGTGCGCTCGGCATCGATGCCGATCAGTCGCTCGCCGACCGTTTCGCAGCCGTTGGACTCGATGAGGACGGCGTGCTCCGTGCCGACAGCCGCCACCAGCTCGATGTCTCGCTGAATGCTGGGCCGGTGCGCATCAACCCGTACCTCGTGGGCCGCGCAACATTCTGGGACGAGCGCTACCCCACCTTCAGCCCCGACGAAGACGATCGCACCAGGCTGTACGGCGGCGCGGGTGTGCGCATCTCGACCACGCTCGCTCGAACCGACAACGACGTCGACAGCCAGCTGCTCGACATCCACCGGCTCCGCCATGTGATGGAACCAAGCGTCGAGGTCTTCGCAGCCGAGGCGAACATCCAGACCGGCGATATCCCGCTCTACGACTCCGAGGTCGAGGAGCTCTACACGGGCACGCTCGTGCGATTCGGCCTTGACCAGACGTTGCAGACAAAGCGGGGTGGACCCGGCCGATGGCGCACGGTTGATCTGCTCGAGTTCAACACGGCGGTTGTGTTGACGCACGACGAGGGTGGAGAGGCGGCTATTCCTCGGTCTATTGCGTTTCGGCCCGAGCTGACGAGGCCGGCTGACTCATTCGAGGCCGATGCGGTGTACCGCATGACCGACGCGGTGACCGTTGCCGGATCGACGATCTTCGATCTCGATGCGGGGCGCCAGCGCCGCTCCAGCATCGGCGTGCGTGTCGATCACTCGCCGGTCGCGAGCAGCGCCGCCGAGCTGCGCTACATCGATCCCTTGGACTCGACCGACCTTGTCGGATCGACGCGGTACGCGATCACCGATAAGTACGTCGTCTCGGCGCGCACCGCGTACGACTTCGAGTTCGCCAACTTCAAGTCGTTCGGCGTGGAGGCCCGGCGCGAGTTCAGCCAACTCGTGTTCGGCGTCAGCGTCGACTTCGACAACATCCAGGGAACCACCAGCTTCGGCATCGTGTTCAACCCCAAGGGCGCTGGCGGCGGCGTTCGG
>JBCCQU010000285.1:0-3643 GCA_039208875.1 Planctomycetota bacterium | reverse complement strand
TTGCCCGTAAATGAACGGATACGTCGCGGGAAGCGTCGTCGTTGGTGGCCGATCGGCGCGGTGGCGTGGTCCGGGCTGGCTGCGTTGCTCGGCTGTGCGGTCATGGCACGGCTCTGGCCGGTCGGGCTGGGGCGAACACTGCCATCGCCGGCGTGGACGCTGGATTGGCTGGCATCGATGACCGCGAATCTCGCGCTGCACATCTCAATCGCAGCGTCGGTATTTCTGTTGATGTTGCTGGTCTGTCGCCGCTGGGGTTTGCTGCTTGCAAGCACAGCACTCGTTGCGTTGTTTGCGTGGCCGTTCGCGATGACGTTCTTGCCAACGTCGTCACGCGTGGCGTCGGGCGGCACGTTGCGGGTCGGCACGGTGAATGTGCTCGGCTCCAATACCCGCTTCGATGCGATGACCAACGAGTTGCGCAGCATGCGCGCTGACGTATGGGGCGTGCAAGAGTGCACCGCTGCGTGGGCCGATGCGATCGAGCGTGAGCATTGTGATGAGCAGGCATCGTTTGATCGAGTTGCTTGGCCGGGCGGTGGCGGCATCGCGCTATGGGCATCCGCTGAGCTTCAAGCGCCTGCGATAGCAGCATTGGATGTCGGCGAAGCGGGGCTGCCGTTTGTGCGCGCAGAGCTGGAACTCGATGGCCGACCGATCGCGCTGTATGTCATTCATGTCTTGCCGCCGTTGCGTCTATCCGAGTTTCTGCGTCGCGAAGCCACGTTTGATGCGTTACTGAAGCATCTCGCAGCAGAGCGACTTCCGAGCGTGGTTGTGGGTGATCTGAACGCGACGGTGGGGGCGCCGCGATGCCGACGGATGCGGTCGCTCGGCTATCGAGATGCCGCATCGATGGCCGGGCTCGGGCTGCAGTCGACGTGGTCGGCCGGTGCGCATCCGAGGTACGGCGGAGCGCTCGGCCTGCTGCCGGGCCTTCGGCTTGATCGCATCTGGATTAGCGATGAGTTGACCGCGATTTCGGTGGAGATCGGCGAGGGGCCGGGATCGGACCATCGGCCTGTGTTGGCTCAGCTCGGCTGGGCTGCGGGCAGCTAGGCGGCGTAGCGTTGCGAGGAAGGGGTGCCGCGATGCCCGACGCGAATGCGATGATCCGAGGCCGATCGTATCTGTCGGTCGTGCAGTGGCCCGACGAATGGAGCGAGGACGATTGCATCGGCGCGCTCGTACACGCGGGCGGCGGCGATGTCTTTATCGCGCGGCAGGCGGTCCGGCGTGGCGTGCCGGGCGTGGTGCATCGCGGTGATTACGACGAAATCGAGGCCGGTGCGCGCGGCGTGGCCGACATGGGTGCCGTCGCGTTCGCTGCGCATCCTGCCAAGATGGACGGCCAGCCGAGTGCCGTGCAAGCCAAGCAGGTGTTGCCGGCCGGCCCGGGCCGCTGGGAGATCGATCCATGGCGACGTCGGCGCGACGACACCACCAAGCACATCATCGAGCCGGGCGAGTTGTTTCTTATCGTTCGCGGCACGACGAGAAGCACGACGACGCGCGTCGGCAGTGACACCGGTGCCGCGGCCGGCGATGCGATGCTGTACGGCACGGGCATCGCTGCGATGAATGCAGCCGATGGTGCATACGGCTCGCGGTCAAGCTCGACCGAGGTCAGCGAGTTGCTCGAGTTGCAGACGCGCGATGGCCGTCGATATCTCATCGATGGTCGCAAGTTCAACGAGACATCGCTGCACGGCGATGCGTCGTTGTCTGCACGCGATGCGTGTGATCTGGTGATGCGTACGGTGGCTGCATGCTCGCCGCGTGCGCTCATCGATCGGTCGTTCAACGACTTTCGCTGCCCGCCGGACATCCTCAAGCGTCACTTCATCGGCACGAGCGCGGGCACAGTGACAAAGACCGGCACTGGGCCGGCCTTCGAGTTCTATTGCCGATGGGTTCGGCTGATGTATCTGACGATGCTGGCCGGTTGAGCGTTAGTCACGCGCGACAGCCGCCGCATCGACCGAGCCCGGGGCGAGCTTGATCTCGATCGGGCCGGGGATGTGAACATCGCGTTGCGGGAACGGGATGTTGATGCCCTCCGCATCGAAACGAGCCTTCACCGTGTGCGTGATATCCCAGAAGACATCCCAGTAGTCAGCGGTGGTTGACCAGGGTCGTGCGATGATGTTGACCGAGTTGTCGCCCAGCTCGTGCACCTTGATGACCGGCGCGGGATCTTTGAGCACCTTGGCATGCTCGTTGATGACCTCAGCGATGATCTCGATCGCATCGCTCATGTTGTCGGCGTAGCCGATGCCGAAGGTCATATCGACGCGTCGCGTCTTCTTGCCGGTGATGTTGGTGATGACGCCGTTCCACACCTCGTTGTTCGGCACGAGCATGAGCTGGTTGTCGAACGTGAGGATGCTGGTGGAGACGAGGTTCATAGCCTCGACCTTGCCAGTGACACCGCCCGCGGTGATGACATCGCCGACGTCGTACGGCCGGTTGATCAGGATGAGGATGCCGCTGGCGAAGTTGGACAGCGTGCCTTGCAACGCGAGACCGATCACCAGGCCGGCCGCACCGATCATGGCGAGCAGCGGGCCGATGTTGACTCCGAGCATGCTAATCGCGATGACGATGCCGATGAACAGCGTGACGCGGCGCGTGATGCCGACGAGCACGGGCCGCAGCAGGCTCGATGTACGCGGGATGCGTTTGACCGCTGCCCCAACAGCGCCGCCGAGGATGCGGGCGAGAATCCAGAAGGCGATGAGCACGCCGAGGAACTTGGCGAAGTTGAGCGCGACCTTGAGGCCGCCGTCGGCACTGGTTGCCCACGCGCTGACCTGCGCTGCCAGCACGGCCGGGTCGGTGAAGTTGAGTGTTTGTCCGGTCGAGGTCGCGATGTATGACGTGTAGGGCGACGGATCGCCGCCGCGATCGCGGATAAGGTCGATGCCGACGCGCATGCGTTCGACGATGCGGTTGATAATGCCCTGTTGCGTCTGCGACATCTCTGCGAGGCGCGCCTTGACCGCTTCGATGGTGATGTCGTCGGTCGCAACGCCGAGGGCCTCAGCTTCCGCACGGATTTCTGCCACGCTTTCGAGCTTGGTATTGTCGTTGAGCAATCGGCCAATGCGATCGCGATCGCCGACCTGCTTCTGCAGCATCTGCTGCCATTTGTCCATGCGTGCGATGATCTGATCTGTCGGCAGCCGGCCGAGTTCGAGCTCAAACTCCGTGACCGACACGGCCCACGGCACGGGCCGCTCGTGCGCGGGCGGTTCCGCTCGGACAATCTCGATCAACTCGTCGACGCGAGACTGCAGGGCTTCCTTGTCTTCGGTCGCGGGCTTGGGCTCGGCTTCCGCGCCCGGCACGGGCAGCGTGAGCGTTTCGACCGCTGCCAGATACAGGCGATCCGCTGCGACATCCACACCCTTCATCTCGAGTGCATCGAGCACGAGTTCAAAGCGCTGATTGAGTTCGACTTTCTCTGCGATCAGTGCTTCGACTTGCGACGTCGCAGCCTCGGCCTCGGTGCTCTGCGCGATGATGAGCGCCTCGGCCAGGTTGCCGGCTGCGTCCTGCAGCGCCGCTCGCACGTCATCGCGAATCGGCTCAAGAGCATCGACCGGCAGCGGCACAAGCCGAAGCTCAAGGTCCGCGGTCG
>JBCCQU010000284.1:0-3646 GCA_039208875.1 Planctomycetota bacterium | reverse complement strand
GCTGAGTACGGACAGACGCTGCAGGAGTTCGTGAAGAACGAGCTCGAACAGGGTGACCGTTTCACGAGTGATTACGTCTTTCTGTCCGAGTTCCAGGGCTCGCTGCAGGCTGCATTCATCAACGGCCTCCTCGCGAGCAACGAAGAAATCGCCAACCGCAGCCTGCAATACGCCCGGCAATTGCACCGCGGCTACATGCAGCGGCAGCTCAACGACACCGCACAGGCCGCGATCGATCGCTCGCGACGCGAGGTCGTGTCTCGCGACTTCCTCGAAGCGGCCGGTACCTTCTTCGCGCAGTTCCTCTCGCAGTTGCCGCTCGAAGATATGTCGGTGATGTACAACAACGCGCCCGAGGGTTTGCGGCAGTGGCCGTACGACCAACTCCGCGCGGGCCTGAAGCCGGGCATCGACGAAGACGCCGAGCAGTTCGGCAGCGAGACGTTCGATCAGTTGTTCCCCGAGCCGCCCGGCATGGCCGAGCACCGTGCCCGCCTGCAGCAGCGCCGTGAGGAACAGCTCCGCAACCAACTCGACGCGACGCAGCAGTAAGCCCAGCTAGCGGCTCATCAGCCTGTCCGCAGCCTCGGCGTATCGCGATCGCGTGCCCTCGATCACATCGATCGGCAGCTCCGGACCCGGCGCGGTCTTGTCCCACAGGCCTCGCTCCACAAGCTCCTCGAGGTGCTCACGCACGAACTGCTTATCAAAGCTCGGCTGCGTGCGGCCGGGCTGATAGACATCCGCGGGCCAGAACCGTGAACTGTCCGGCGTCAGCGCCTCGTCGATCAGTATCGGTTCCTCGCCGGTCGGCTTGCCGTCCGCGCCGAGGGGAAGTCCGAACTCAAACTTGGTGTCGGCGATGATGATGCCGCGTGCCAGCGCGTGGGCCGCAGCCTCGCGATAAATCGCCAGCGAAGTCTCGCGCAGCCACGCGACGCGCTCAGCGCCCACGATCTCGCCGGCTCGTTCCTCGCTGATGTTCTCGTCGTGCGCGCCCTGATCGGCCTTGGTCGCCGGCGTGAAGATCGGCTCCGGCAACTCGTCGCAGCGGTCGAGCCCGGCGGGCAGTTTCACGCCACACACTGTGCCAGATTCTGTGTACTCACGCCAGCCGCTGCCCTCCAGATAGCCCCGCACAACGCACTCCACCGGCAGCACCTCGCACGCTCGCCCGATCGTCACTCGCCCCTCGATCAATTGCCGGCCGGTCGCTGCGTCAATCGCGAACGCTTCGTCGGGCACATCGCGGGCATCGGTCGAGACGAGATGCGTCTTGCACAGCCCACGCTCGGCGATCCACTCCAGCCAGAACGCAGCGACCCGCGTCAGAATCTCGCCCTTGCCGGGGATTGCGTCCGGCAGGACGACGTCGAACGCCGAGATTCGGTCGGACGCCACGATGGCGACTCGCGGCCCGCTCTCCGCCGTGGCCGGCAGGGAGAACACGTCTCGCACCTTGCCGCTCCGGCCGTTGACCGAGAAAACGCCTGCCAGTTCGCCGCCCGCTGAATCACCCGCCATCCGGAAATCCTCTTGGCTTCTTCCCGATCAAGCGGTGCATGCCACGCCTCCGCCGATCTTTCCTTACGCGACTACGACCTTCCGTGCAGCCGCCACCGGTCCCGCGATTCTCGCGACCGGTGCCCGTCTCCACACGCGTCTCGGGCCCGGCTTGCAGAGACCGCTCAACCCGCGACAATACACAACGCTCACACGCCGACAGGAGGTCGCCGGCCCAGATGCTCAGCTTTGTGTTCTTCAGCCATCCACCGGCCGATCGGCCGCACCCACTCGGCAGGCCGCACCTCTTCGGCCCAGACGACATCCCCGTGCCCGCATCCATCGAGTCCAACGGCAGGATCATCCGCTGCGCGCGCACCGCCGGCGATGGCTCCGCGGGCCTCGCCGTGCAGGTCGCGATCCCCGCTGTGCCAAAGCCGGGCGTCCCCGATCTCGGCACGCTGCTCGTCCAGACGTGCCTCCTGCCGCCGCGCGATCGGCCGTACCTGCTCGCCCTCGAACTCGCCCGGCACCGCATCATGCTCTTCCTCAACAAGCTCGAGGACTGGGGCCTGGCCGATCTGCCGCCGTCCAACCCGATCATGCAGCGGTTCGAGCAAGCTCGCGAGTGCTTCACCGCAGCGCTGGTCAGCGCGCGCACAGGCGAGCCCGAGCATGGCGGCTTCACGCCCGAGGCCGAAGCCAGCGCCTTTGAATCGCTCGCAAGAGCCATCGATGCCGGCGAGCGTCTCGCGCTGCACGCCGCGGATCGCGATCTCCGTCGTCGCATGTCCGGTGAGTTGTATGCCGAGGCTGTCAAGGCCTACACCGCTGCCCACGGCGAAACGCCTCCGGCCGACGCGCCGATCGTGCTGCAGAACTCGGTCGGCGTCACGCTGTCCGGCCGGGCTGCCATCGGCTGCACCGTTCCGCTCACAGCCGGCACTGCCCCGGTACAACGCGCCGTCGCCGAGACCAGCGAGCTCGTGCATGTGCCGATGCGATGGACGGACATGGAGCCGAACGAGGGCGAATACAACTTCAAGTTCACGGATGGCTGGATTGAGTGGGCCGTGCGTCGCGCGAAGCTGCCGATCGCTGCTGGCCCGGTGGTCGATTTCTCCAAAGACGCCATGCCCGACTGGCTGTACATCTGGGAGAACGATTACGAAACGCTTCGCGAGCTGGTGTACGAGCATGTCAAGGCTGTGGTCACGCGGTATCGACGGACGGTGTCGGTGTGGACGGTCGTGTCGGGCCTGCACATCAACGACAATCTCACGCTGAGCTTCGAGCAGATCCGCGACCTAACGAGGCTGTGCGTGTCACTCGTCAAGCGGCTGCATCCGAACGCAACCGTGCTGCTGGGCATCGATCAGCCGTGGGGCGAGTACTTCGGCCACTTTCGGCAGTCCGTGCCGCCGCTGATCTACGCCGACAGCATCGCGCAGTCCGGCGTGTACGCCGACGGCTACGCGATTCGGCTGCAACTCGGCACCGGCGGCCAGGGCAAATCGTCCCGCGATCTCATGTCGCTCAGCGCGATGCTCGATCGCTACGCCGTGCTCGAGCGGCCGGTGGTTGTCACAGCTGCCGCGTGCCCGAGCCAACAACCCGTCGATGGCGGCCCCGATCCGGCCGGCACCTGGCGAGGGCCTTGGACGCCCGAGTCACAGGCCGATTGGCTCAGCGCAGCGTTCAGCATCGCCATGGCCAAGCCCTTCGTGCATAGCGTGAGCTGGCATCAGTTGCTCGACGAGGCGCCCGCAACCGACGGCTCACAACCGCCGCAGACCGGTCTCATGTCGCACGAAGGCGCCGAGAAGCCGTCGCTCCGGAGGCTCATCCATCTCCGCAACTCGATGCGTTCGGGCGAGATTGCTGCGGGCGAGCCGCTGAACCAGCAACCCACGACGTAGCAGCATGCAGCCCGGGGACGACGACTGGACCAGAGGCCCCGGCAAGTTCGTCGCTGCGGGCCTGCTCGGTGCATTCGCGATCGTCGGCATGGTTTGGTCGCTCGGCTTCCGCACGCCGGCGCCGCCGCTCCGTTCGTTTACCGAGAGCCGATCGACGCCTGCCGACCCGTCTGATGCTACTCCGGATCTCGCAAGCGGAATAGATCTGCTCGACATCAACACCG
>JBCCQU010000283.1:0-3650 GCA_039208875.1 Planctomycetota bacterium | reverse complement strand
GCGGAGAGCGGCCTGGCTCTCCGCGAACTCGATTCGTAAAGCACGCGACCGCGACTGATACCGACGCAAAAACCAACCGACCCGCGGGTTCGCCCACGGGTCGGCTTTGTTTTTCTACAGCTTTGGTTTCGGCTTATCGCCGACGGCGGCTGGCAGCGATGCCGCCCATCGCCAGCAGCGTTGCCGCTGCGGGTGTCGGCACCACGTCGATGCTGAAGGCGTTGAATGCCGTCGAGTTGTTCCACCGGCCGAAGGTCGGCGTGAACTGGCGGAACAGCCTGTAGCTGCCGAACGTGGCGATGCCGGTGGGGGTGATGTCGGGCTCGCCGCCGGTGAGGATCAGGTTGTCATCGGGGCCGGCCGCGAAGATGAGCCAGTATGTCTCGCCGCCGACGAAGGTGAACGGCGTATCCGGCGTGGCGGTGTTGTAGCCGTTGACCGGATCGTTGATGGTGACGGTCGATAGCACTGTCGTGCCGGGGTTTTGTCCGCCGGCGGTGACGATACGGCCGAAGAACGTCTTGCCGGGACCGGCGTCGTCGAGCGCGACGGTGAGGCTGCGGAAGCCGTAGTCATCACCCACGGGGAGCGTGAACGACACAGCCTTGATCTGAACGTCATCGATGCCGCCGGTCTTGAACTCGAGCGGGTCGGTCGTCAGGTTGCCGATGAGTTCGATGCTCGCGTTGGCTGCGCCGGCAGCGCCCGCAAGCATCAAAAACGAGATAGCGACTTGTGATTTGGTCTTCATGTCTGTGTCTCCCTCATGTTGCCAGAGTCGAACGTGCGGGATGAGCCCCGCTGTCTTGTCTGGGGCAGACTACTGCAAGCAGCGGTCCAAAGAAAGACACATTCGCTGTTCGCAGCAAGCTTGAGGGAGCTTCTTGCCCTTACATCATCCGGCTCGCAAATGCAGAATATGCAGCAGCGAGTCCAGATTGCTGTGGCTAATTGTCCTCATCGAGTCCGAGCCCGCGATCGTCACGCTCCCCGGTCGCGCGATAGCTCGAACGCTGCTCGGCGTATGTCTCCGGCGATAGCCGAAGCGTGGGTTCGCGGCCCAAGGCGTGGTCGGCGTGGAGCTTCTTGAGGAACGGCACACACCAGCCGCAGCCTGTGCCGGCGCCGAGGCACTCGGAAATCAACGACGCGACCGGCGGATCCTCGCGCCTCAGATACGTGTTGATCTTGCGGAGCGAGACCCGGAAGCACAGGCAGACGTTGTCGTCGGGCGTCATCTTGTCACGGCTCATGCGACGACCTCCGAAGAGTTGCCGCTTAGTGCATCGAGGATGTCGAGCACGCCTTCAGCCTGTTCATGCGGAGCGACAAAGTCCGCGACTTCGCGCAGGCGTTCGTCAGCGTTGGCTGGGCATCCGAACCACGAGACTTCGTCGCGGATTTTCAGATCGCTGAGCGTGTCGCCGATGCCCGCGAGCTGCGAGGGTGCCATGCCGGTCCGCTCCATCCAGCGCTTGATGGCTGTGGCCTTGCTGATGAAATCGAGATCGCAGTTGATGTAGAACCAGGTGTTGCTGATGCGCATCGGCCAGCCGTGGCGATCGACCTCGCCCTTGACGATCGGCAGCAACTCGTCGAGCAGGAAGCGTGTGTCGGCGTGCCACAGCGAAACGCTGGCCGCCTTGCCCGGCTGAATCGCGACGCCGCGCGGCACCCATTGGCTGCGCACCCACGTTTCGAGTTGCCGGATGGCTTCGCGATGTTCACTTGCGATGGCCGGGTCGATCTCCATCTCGTTGCGCACGGGGTCGTAAATCCACACGCCGTTCTCGCCGATGGCCGGGAGCCGGTCGTTGCCGATCAGTCGGCACATCGCTTCGACGAAGGCGATCGGCCTGCCCGAGCACGCGGTCACGATGGGGCCGGTGCCGGTCTCGATCGCGCGGCGATTGTGCGCATACACCTGTGCCAGCTTGGGCGTATCGAAGGCCGAACTGTCCTCGGGCGAGAGGCAGCCGTCGATATCGCAGATCACCGCTCGGAATCGGTTGTTGCCGGCGTCGGTCACGCCACGACTGTAAGCCTTACGCTCGGTGCATGCGGCCTGTGCTTATGCTCGGCGTTCTGCTCTCGGCCACGCTGCTCTTTGCGGTGCAGCCGCTCGCCGGCCGTGTGCTGCTGCCGGTGTTCGGCGGCAGTCCGTCGGTCTGGAACACCGCGATGGTCGTCTTTCAAATGCTCTTGCTCGCCGGCTACGCGCTCGCGCATCTCATCGCGACGCGCGCGCCGATGTGGGCGCAGGTGGTCGTCGTCGCCGCGGTGTTTGCGCTCGGCTTTGCGTTGTGGCCCGAGCCGGAGTCGATGGCTGCAGCAGCCGATCGGCTCGGTGCTTCGACCGTGCCGTCGGTCGCGGTGCTTGCCAGTCTTGCGACGACTGTCGGGCCGGCGTTTCTCGGCCTCGCGATGGTCAGCCCCTTGTTGCAGCGGTGGTGGGCGCGCAGCGGCGGCGATCGGCCGACGAGGCTCTATGCAGCGAGCAACCTCGGCAGCATGCTCGGGCTGCTCGGGTACCCGTTCCTAGTCGAGCCGACGCTCGCACTCGGCACGCAGGCATCTGCTTGCAGCGCCGCGCTTGCGGTTGCAGCGTTGGTTGTTGTCGTCGGCGGTGCACTGGTAACTGCAAGGCGAGCGAGTACCGAAGCAACACTCAGGACTGCCGCGACGGGACATCAGCCAATCACGTGGAGTCGGCGTCTGCGATGGGTCGGGCTGGCGGCTGTGCCCTCGGCGTTACTCCTCGGCTCGACCAGGCACATCACCAGCGACGTCGCGCCGGTGCCGTTGCTGTGGGTGGTGCCGCTGGCGATCTACCTGCTCACGTTCGTGGTTGCGTTCGGCGGCGGGGCGGAGCGATGGCGGCGTTGGTG
The DNA here is from genome assembly GCA_039208875.1 of Planctomycetota bacterium. Taxonomy (GTDB): domain Bacteria; phylum Planctomycetota; class Phycisphaerae; order Phycisphaerales; family UBA1924; genus JBCCQU01. Next base: position 762 of record JBCCQU010000283.1, on the reverse strand, counting down.
CGCTCGCGTCTGGCCGGTGGTGCTGGTCGCGATCGTGGCGTCGATGCTGCTCAACGCATCGGGGCCGGTGGCGGTGCTTGTGCCGATGCACCTGCTGGGGCTGGCTGTGGGCGCGCTGCTGTGTCATGCCGGGCTGGCTGCCGACGCTCCGGAAGGTCGGCGGCTGACCGAGTTTTACCTGTGGCTCGCGATCGGCGGCGCGCTAGGCGGCACAGCCAACGCGCTGCTCGCACCGGTCTTGTTTGATAGCTATCTCGAGTATCCGATCGCGCTGGCTGCGGTCTGTTTGGCGTTGCCGCGAGGCGGTGATGAAAGAAAACCATCGCGACGCGGGTTGTTTGTGCGCGCGGCTGCGGTCGCGATGATCGTTGCAGCGGTTGCGGCCCGCGTGCAATTCACTGACGCGACAGGCGTGGCGGTGAGGATTTACACCGTCGGCCTGCCGTGCGTGGGCATCTTCTTGATTGCCCGCTATCGCTACGCATTCAGCGTTGCGGTTGCATCGGCGCTGCTGTTGGCTGCGGTGCTGCCCGACTCGCGCGATGTCCGCATCGAGCATCGCGAGCGCACCTTCTTTGGTGTGCACACCGTCGATATCTCGGACGGCTTTCGTCGGCTCCGGCACGGGTCAACGGTGCACGGCCTGCGCTCGCTCGCTGATGATCCACCCGAGCCGCTGGCGTACTACAGCCGGCGCGGGCCGTGCGGCGATGTGTTCCGCGCGATGGGCATGGGCGATACTGATGCCCCGCCGCGGCGCGT
>JBCCQU010000282.1:0-3652 GCA_039208875.1 Planctomycetota bacterium | reverse complement strand
CTTTCCTGCAGTAGCATCTGAAACGATCACGCCAGGCCGCTCGGGTGGTTTGGTAGTCGGTGACTTTAATGGCGATCAACTGGTTGACTTCGTTACGACGGGCCCCCAAGGCGGTCCAGATAGTGGCCTTCAGGCATTCATCAATGATGGTGCCGGCAGTTTTACATCACGAGCCTTCGCGCTGGGAACGGGGTGGAACACGTTCGACCCGGTACTCGTTGCGGGTGATGTGGATGGCGACGGTGACTTGGATATCGTTACAATTGATGCACAAGAGGTCGTGGAGAGCCTATCATTTCAGACAGCTGTTGTATTTGAAAATGATGGGACAGGTTTGTTCGTGCAGCGCGATATCCCAATCGGCTCTGTTGTGCCTACGTCACTCGGTCTCGCTGATGTGGATTTGGATTCGCAGGATGAGATTATCATCGGTACTCGTCCGCTTGGCAGCTTAGCAGGTAACAATCTTATTGTATTCGACGTGATGCCGACTGCGATCGTTGCAATCGGGTCGGCCGTTACTAACGGTATGTCAGAAGACATTGAAGCCGCTGACTTCGATGGTGACGGCGATGAAGATTTAGCAGTCGGATTCCGTGATCCTGGGCGTGCGACGCAGATATTTGTTAACGATAATGGCGTCCTTGTACCGGGTTCACGAATCGCCCACGACTTCACAGACGATATAGATCTCGCAGACTTTGACGGCGATGGTGATATTGACATCGCGGTTGCTGAAATAAACACGTTTCGCAGTGTCCTGATTCTTCTAAATGATGGCAACGCCAATCTAATGGAGTCTGTTCGCATCAATGTCGGTAGATCAGTTACCGCAATCGCGGTTGGTGATTGGGGCGGGAGTTCCGCTCCGGATATTGTCGTGTCGGACCGTTCCGACCGCGGATTGACGCTCTTCATCAACCAGACGCCGACCGATCCGCCCGGTATGTTCAGCGGGATCGCACCGCTCGATGGTGCGAGCAACCTTGCCTTGCCTGCGTCATTTGCAGGTTGGAGTAGTGACGCGATGCTGCCAGCGTTGCGTTGGGGAAACGCGTCCGGATTCCAAGTCGTTTATGATGTGGTGATCGCGACGGACAGCGGGCTGACACAGCCGGTGTTCACTGCTACTGATCTGCCGCAGTCAGAGGCAGCTCTTCCGGTCGGCATTCTTGCGGCAGATACGGAGTATTTCTGGAGCGTGACTGCTCGAAATCCAGCGGGCGAACAAATCATCGCTGACGGTCCGTTGTCATTCCAAACGACGACCCAGGCTCCGTCCTGTCGTGCAGACTTCAATGGCGATGCGGCGATTGATGCCTTTGATATCTTCGATCTGCTGGATGAGATCGCGATCGGTTGTGACTAAAACCGGTCGCCCGCTCTGCTTGCTGCGACAGTCAATCATCTTTGCGGATTGAAGCTTCGATCCGGTGCAGCGACGCGACTGCTTCGCGGAGAAGCTCCACAGCTTCGGGTGAGGCAACACCGGACGTGTCTGCGGCCAGGGGCGGCGATGCAGGGGCGGTGGTGCGTTGTTGGCTTTCACGGGCGTCGCGCTGCGCGAGCACAGCCTCGCGGAAGGCCCGGGTATCGACGATGCCGATCATGTTGACGAGCGAGCCGCCGGGGACGGAGGATTGGCCTGCGGTCTCGACGCGGAAGCCTTCGAGGCCGAAGCGCCGCATCAGCCAGCCCTGATGCAGTTGCAGATCGGTGATCTTCTCAAGCGGGATGGTGCTCTCGCTCCTATTGAAGATGCCTTGCTTGATTTCGAGCGTGCGTTCGGTGAGTGTGCAGCCAAGGGCGTCGAGCCAGCGCTGCACGAGCCATTGCCCGATGAGATACACGATCGGAATGAGCGGTATGAAGATGACAGACACAAGGCACACGAGCATGCTGCTCGTCAGCCGGTAGGTCTTGACACGTGGATCAAACTCGGCGGTGCGGAGGACGGCTGGCTCTGGCATGGGCGGAAGATATCCGCTGGCGACGTTCGGGGTGGGTTAGCCGCCGCCGACAAGGGTGACAATTTCGACTGCGTCGCCCTCGGCGAGGCGATGCTCGGCGTGGTCGCGCTTGGGAACCAGCGACTTGGAGACCTCGACCGCGCACGGCTTGCCGGCAAGGTCAAGGTGTGCGAGAAGGTCGGCGACGGACAGGCCGTCGGGGTGGGTTTGCGGTTCGCCATTGACGGTGATCTGCATGGCGAGAGCGTATGCCGCGATTTGATGCTGCCGATGCGGCCTGCCGGTTCGGAGCCGGTATCGTGTGACATGGCAGCAGATGCGAAATCAGCAGCGGCGGCGGGCGGCGGCGGCGCGAAAAACGATGGCGGCGGTGCGGTCGGGCCGTTGCTCGTGCTGGCGGTGCTCGGGGTGGTCACGGCGGGGCTAACGATCGGCGTGCTGTCGCTGGTGCTGAGCGAGCCCGAGCCGCAGGCGTACGAGTTGGACACGCCCGATGCCGTGCTGCAGGCAGCGAAGAGCATGGTTGCAGCCAACCAAGCCGAGCGTTTGCACGAACTCATCGCGGCACCCGATGACGGCTCACGCATGGTGCTGATGGAGATCGGTCGGCTGTTCGGGCACATCCAAGACCTGGGCAACGCTGCTGCTTTGGCGTATCCCGATGAGATCCGCCAGTTGCGCGAGCGTGCGCTCGCATCGGCTGAGAACGGCGAGGCGTCGAGCGCGTTGAGTGCGTTTGTGACCGGGCGGAGTTTCGATGCGCGCGGCATGGACATGCGCGAGCGATTCGATGACGCGATTACGCAACTGATGACTGATCCGTATTCGTGGCTTGAGTCGGCTGAGGAGCGGCTTGATTTTCAGTACATCGTTGACGGCCAGGTCGCGGTGACGTGGGACGGCCGCGGCGTGCTGCAGCCACTCGGGCTGATCGTTGAAGAGCAGGCGGATGGGCAGTGGCGTGTGCTGCTGCCGACCGAATCGCCGAGCATCGCACGGTTTCGATGGGTCGCGAACTACCTGCCACAGACCGAGGAAGAGTTCAAGATCTGGGCAAGCCTTGTGCGCGTGTTCGACAACCTCGTCGTCGATCTGATCGCGGGTGTTGAGTCCGGCAAGTATCGGACGCTCGCGACGATGACCGAGGCTGCGATCGAGGGATCGGTGGTTCCGGCAGCGATGGTGTTCTACGCGTACAACCAGGCTGTGGAAGCACGGCAGCGCGGCGGCGACTGAAAAGGCCTTGAAATCGATACAGACGTGCGGTCGTGGCGAATAGCTGGGCCACCGATGTTGTGCCGTGAGATTTGCGGGGCATGTTTTGACGTGATCCGCCGAATGTCGGAACCGCGAGCGGCGGCACGACGAAGCCTCCGACGCTCGGCGTTGGTTCGGTCAGTCTCTTGACGAAGGAGATACGTGATGGACCGCACGATTTCGTTCGCTATTGATCGCACAAACATCGCTTCGCCACAGCGAAGCGTGGTCGGCACGATGTTCCCGGAGCGTTGCCTTCTTTGCGGGTGACGCACCCGACAACGCGTCGCACGCGTCGGATATCGAGAGCATCTGCATTAAGCCGTTTGTGGCGGCCAGAATGACGGCAGAAGCGGCGTGGTGTTCGAGCCCGGACCCAGCGGCGTAGCCCGCGATTGCGAAAGTCCCAAGCCCCCGGTTCGCCG
>JBCCQU010000281.1:0-3655 GCA_039208875.1 Planctomycetota bacterium | reverse complement strand
GCAGCCGATGCGATGCCGCCGTGCACGACGTGATCGATCTTGTAGCTCTTGAGGCTGAAGACTTCGGCGAGTCGGCCGCGGATCTCGTCGCTCAGCACCATGCCGCGGAGTGCGAAGTCGCCGTCCTCGTGCATGAGTTGTGCGGCGGCGAGTGCAACGGGGTAGAAGTCGTTGTGGCCGAACTCGCCGGCGGTGTGCTTGCGACCGGGATTGAAGCCAAAGTTGGTGCCGTTCGAGTCCCACTCGCGGACCGCGGCCGAGTTGGCCAGGATTGCCTTCTCTGGCTGAACGTGGGCATCGGAGCCGAAGACGGTACAGCCGCGATGTGTCGCCTTGCCGAACCGCGGCGTGTGATCAGTCGTGCGATACGACAGGGCTTCGCGGCGTAGGACATTCGGAGCGTTGGTGCCGAGCGCGAGCGCCGAGAGGCCGCACAGCACAGCATCGGTCTGGAACTGGTTGGTCTTTGCACGCACAGCGGCAGACGGCTCGCCGCGTTCTCCGGCCGGGCCGTGCATGAAGGTGATCGCGAACTGGCCGAGGCCTAAAGCCTGATTGGAATCGGCGGGTAGGGTGACAGTGTTGGACACGCGGAGCCTCCTCTTGGGCGGAGAGGGTAGGACGCAACGACCCGAGAGCGAAAGCTCAGTGTTACGCTCGACTCGCAATTGACCGGTCCGTTCTTCCCGGTCGAGCATTACGACCGTTGAGCCATCCTCCAACAATTTTAATACCTGCCATTGAGGCTGTCATTGCGAATCCAGTCGCCCCGTAGGCCAATGCTTGCGCAATGGGCTTCTGCGCGATGACCAACACAATGAAAATCAACCCGGAGTTGGCATTTGCGAGCTTGATGCAAACGTTGATAAACCACTCACGCATCTTGACAAGCGACTGGTTGCCGAACGTCGGACAAATCGCAAGCGTGCAGATCTCTCGGATGAGCGACACAGTGGCGTAGCCGTTTCCGACGCTGTAAGTGCGTCCGTGTATCGTTCTCAGCTGGGTCAGCCTGCCGCGCCGCAGGCTCGCAACGTCTGCGTATCTGACCAAAACACGCTTGCCTTCGGGATCCAGAAGCTTGATCCCGCGAGGGCCGATCTCGATTGAATCGCATCGTGTGAATAACGCAGCCGCCCAAAGGCAAATCGGCCAGATGCCGAAGCCACCAAAAACTGCTGCAAACGCGAGTACCAAAGCTGATGATGCGCGTGGAGCTATGAGCAGTTCTGATATGAGATAGGCTGACGCGGCTGCTGGTATCAACGACACAAGCAGAAACAGGCATGAACGGCCCGGACGCTTCCATAGTGGCTTGATCGCCTGCTCACGAAGTCGCCAATCGTCGGACAGTGAGTACGCACGTATCCATCGCCTGCGGCAACGCTCGATCAACGAGAGTTCACACCGAAGCGCCCAACCGGTCCATTCCGGCTCGGCGATGAGTGGTCGCTGTCGACCTCGAAAGCCCATGCCGGGCACATGAAGCCAACGCGCACCGGCCACATGCTTCACACGATGCCATGGAATCCGCACGCCTACGAAGCGTTCTTCGGGCGGATCGGTTCGTACGACGAGGAGATGCCCGAGGCGAGGCTGGACGTAGACGTTGCGATCACGCGTTTTTCGACGCTTCAACTTCGTCCTGCCTCTCACTCGCTCACGATGTCACACCGCACGAATAAGTTTAGGGCGAGACTGGCGGGACGTCGGTGTTGAGCGCACCGGCGAACAAGAACGAGCCGAGGCCGACTGTGAACATCGTGTTGCCGTAGAGCGCGTGCTCGATGGTGGCCGCGAGTGTCGAGCGGGTGCGGTCGTACGTGTATGCGAAGAGCACGCCGCCGACGAGCGTGAGGCCCAGCGCGATCCAGTTCCAGAAGACCACATGCAGCAAACAGAACACGAGAGCGTTGACGAGGATCATCTGCCATCGGCCGGGCAAGATGCAGCGGTAGCGATGGAAGAAGAACGCGCGGTGCGTGATCTCTTGCGGGAAGGCGCTCAGCCACGGGTAGAGCAGCATGACGACAGCCCACACCTGCGGCGCTCGCCGCGGGAAGCTGAAGAGTTGATCGGGCCAGACAAGCGAGACGAACACGACCGCGAAAACGAGGCCGACCAGCCACCACAGGCAGATGCGAAAGAGATCGGGTTTGGCGTCACGCCAGTTCCAGAGCAGCCGTTTGTCGAACGAGCGATCGAGCAGCAGCACGCTGAGGATGATCAGCGTCATGATGAAGAGCGCCGGCATGAGCATCCGGAACGGCGGGAACGGCAGATCAAACAAGACGCCGAGGCCGACGGCTTGGAAGACCGGCGCTGCGCGCTGCTGGGGATCGACGAGCAGAGCCAGAAAGACCGGCAGGCCAACGAAGATGGTGAGCATCTCGAGCCAGCGAAAAGCTGCGGTTGCAGAGCCCACATGCACGTCTAATAGGTTTATGATAGGTGTTTTGGCCAATTTTCTCATCTACGCTTCCGACGAACCCGAAACCTCTGCGACGCGACTTCTCGTCCTGCAGCATTTCGGTTGCAGGGTACCTCTCGCAACTCTTCCCGCGTCGAAAGGAGCCGCAGCAATGTGCAAGCACACGCCTGCCGAGCACGACCACGAGACGATTCTCGAGCTCGATCGAGAACCGGATCGCCTCGTCAAGACGCTAAACGATCCGCCGGAGCCGAATCCGGTCGAGGGCGAGCCGCATTGGAAGCCGACCGGCATGTCGGTGGCCTTGTCAATCTCGGGCGTTGCCCTGTTGCTGGCTATCACCATGAGCGTTGTGGTTGCACTCATCGGCAGCCCGACAGCCGCACTGGTCGCCATCCCGCTCGCGCTCATCATCTGGGCACTCGGCAGCCTTCCGGTGCTCGCAGCTGCGTGGTCGCGACACGTTGACGCCGTGCGCAATCCCGAGACTCGCTCCGACATCGCGCCGCGGATCGAGCAGCGTCACGAGGTTGATTTGTCAGCCGCGGGCTGAGTGCTGTCGAGCGTCGCCCTGACGCGCGGTAAGGCATGTGGATACTTGTCGCGGATGAAATCGATGAGGGCCTCGCGGATCTCGCACCGCAGATCCCATGCTGTCGGTGAGTCGGCAGCGCTAACAAGCGCGCGAAGCTCCACCGTGCTTTGTTTGGCATCGATCATCTGAAGCACGCAGACGCGGCCATCCCACCGCTCGCTTGCCTTACAAAGTCGCTCAAGCTCGGTTCTTAGAGCGGCTACCGGCACGGTGTAGTCGCAGTGCAACGTGACCGTGCCGATGATGTCGGCGGATCGCCGCGTCCAGTTCTGGAATGGCTCTTCGATGAATCGCTTGAACGGCACGATGAGCCGGCGCTCGTCCCAGATTTTAATGACGACATACGTTGCTGTGATCTGCTCAATCCAGCCCCACTCGCCTTCGACGATGACAGCGTCGTCGAGCCGGATGGGTTGCGTCAGTGCGATCTGAATGCCCGCGATCAGGTTCTCGAACGTTGGGCGTGCTGCAAGGCCGAGGATGAGGCCGGCGATTCCCGCCGATGCGAGCAGCGAGACGCCAAACTCGCGAATGCTTTCGAACGTCATCAGGGCAGAAGCAGCACCGATGAGCCCCGCGATGAACATGAGCGTGCGGCCGATGACGACGACCTGCGTGTGCATGCGGCG
>JBCCQU010000280.1:0-3658 GCA_039208875.1 Planctomycetota bacterium | reverse complement strand
GTGCGCTGCATCGAGGGCACGAGGCGCTGATTCAACATGCGCGCACGCCCGCGGCAGCTTCACCGTTGCCGCATCTGGCAGGCCGTGCGGATACACCTCCGCCGCCTCGGGCACCCAGACGACATCCGCGCCCGCCCCCTCAGCCAACTCGCAGTCAGCATCGAGCGTGCGCGGATAGCTGTGCAAGTCACCCGGATCATTGAACTGCGTCGGGTTCACAAAGATGCTGACCACGACCAGCCCGCCTCCACCGTCATCCGCGAGCGTGCGCGCATGCTGAATCAGCGCCTCGTGCCCTCGATGCAGCGCACCCATCGTCGGCACGAGCACCGCGCCCGCTGTCGCTGCCTCAGAAATAGACCGAATCACACGCACTGCTGCAGATTGGCGGCATCCTCCGCCCGGGTCAAGCAACACAGTCCGAGCGATAGGATGCACGCTTGTCCAGGCTCCATGTCATCGTGACGACGCACACCACGCGGCACCTGAGCCACTGCCTACGCGCGCTCACCCGGCAGTCATCGCCACCCGCAAGCGTCGTGCTCTCCTGCGATGTCGTGGACTCTGAAGTCGATGCCGTCGTCGATTCGCTCGCGACAGACTTTGCAGCCGCTGGCATCACACTCCGCCACGTCGCTCGGCAGCACGCCGGCGTGCCGCGCGTGTCCCAAGTCCGCAACAACGCCCTCCGCGCGCTCAGCCATGCGCCCGACGACGACGCGGTGCTCGTGATCGACGGCGACATGGCCCTGCTCCCCGATTGCCTCGCTGTGCACCGCCGACTGTTCACGTCCGGCAAGGCCGATATCTGCCTCGGGCATCGCATCGAGCTCGATGAAGCCGCGACCGTGCGCCTGCAACAGGGCAATGACGCGCAGCTCGAAACCTTCATCACGGCTGAGCACGCGCGATACCTCGGCTCGCGCGCGCGCCGTCTCCGACGCCAACTCTTCCTCCGCCAGTTCGGCCTGACCAAGCCGAACAAACCCAAGCTGCTCGGCGCACACCACGCCGCGACGCTCGCCGCCTTCCGAGCCGTTAACGGCTACGACGAACGCTACGAAAACTACGGCTTCGAAGACGACGACCTCGCCCGCCGGCTCTATGCGCTCAGGCCGACGCTAAGCGTACGCATCGCGGTTGATACAGCCCTTGCGGTCCACCTCTGGCATCCGTCGCGGGCCCCAGCCTCGCCGGATGAAGCTCCGGGCGCGAAGCTCTATTACAAAGGCATCGCGGGGCCACGGGCACAGCACGGCATCGACAACCCCCGCGAGCAGGCCGACCCGATCGTCCGCGAGGTCGTCAGCGCGGAATAGCTCTCGCCGATCTGGGCTTGACGGGCGTGTCGATGCGACGAGTGTTCACCGGCCGAAGCAGGCGGCTGAGTGCGCACAGCAGCTGTCGAACGCCGGTCTTGGAAGTCGCAAGCCCTTCGAGTTGCGCGTAGCTCCGCGGCGGGCGTGCGTACAGATCTTGCCCGCAACTCGGACAGTCGAACAGCTCGCTTCGGGCGTGGTCTCGTAACGCCGGGCCGTCGAATCCGCAGGCCACGCAACGCGGCGTGTCGTGCCAAGATCGACGATTACGTCTCTCTCGTCCAGCCATGAGCACTAGCCTACCAGCAATGACTGACGGATCGAATCAAACCGCGCCGTATTCGCTCCCGACCTGGCCCGAGCGGCTTGCCGGTGCCGGGGACGCCGGGCTGAAGGACACACCGGCGAATGACCCAACAGCCGATCTGCGCGCATGGGTCGGTGGATTTCGTGACGAGTTTGGACATCGCAGGCTGAGCGATCGGCTTGTGCTTCGGCGTGCGCTCGGCCTGGAAGCGGACGCTGCCGACACTGACCCGCGGCCCGAGCATGCCGTGTGGCTCGCGCCCGACGCCTGGCGAGAGCTCATCGCCGAGCCGTCCGCGAGTGGGCCGGCGCCGCTGCTGCCTGACTTGCACGACGCCGGCATCGAGGCGTGGACCGAGGCCGAGCTCATTGCTCTGCACGGGCTGGCGTCGATTGCGGACGCACGCGATCGGGTCGCTCGGGCTGCCGAGTGGCACGTCGCCGAGCTTCAGCCGGACAACGCGACCAATCGCCCCTGGGCGATCCATTCGTTTATTCGTCTGGGAACGCCCGAGGGCGAGCACTTCGCGCAGACGATGCTGCACAACTGCTGCGTGACGCTGGGCAAGCCCGACATCGTGAGCGCAGCGATTCTGAGAGACGCCGCGTCATCACTGTGATTGCAAAACTCTTCACGCTCAGGCGTTGACCGGCTGACGGACTTCCTGCCGAAGCCAGCGTCGCATCGAAGGCTGCGCTGACAGCCGCGACCATGCGCTCTCGTCGGTGGCGTACCGTTCACGCAACGCCGCTGCCAAGAGACCCATGAACATCGGTTGCGGTGACAACGGCCGACTCGTCAGCTCGGGATGGAACTGTGCGCCCACGAAGTATGGGTGAGCCACCCGCGCGCCATCGGGGGCATCGGCCGGTGTGCTGTACGGCAGCTCGAGAAACTGCATGATTGGCGAGCTCGGGTGCCGGCCCGAGAAAACAAGCCCCGCAGCTTCCAGCCTTTCGAGATACGCGGGCTCGACCTCGTATCGGTGCCTGAATCGCTCGCGGATCTTGCCGTCGGATGTCAGCCGCTCGCGGAACAAAAACGTCGCGAGCGAATCGGGAGCGAGCGCAACGTCTTGTGCGCCCAGCCGCATGGTGCCGCCGAGCCCTTCGATCTCTTTCTGCTCGGGCAATTCGCTGATGACCGCGAGATCGGCGTCCGGGTTCCACTCCGTGCTGGTCGCATCGCCCATTCGCAGCACGTGGCGGGCAAACTCGATGACCGCGACCTGGAAGCCGAGGCAGATGCCGAGATACGGCACGCCTGCCTCGCGGCAGTGGCGGACGCACGCGATCTTGCCCTCGACGCCGCGGCTGCCGAAACCGCCGGGCACGATGATCGCGTCGATATCCGCCAGTGCCTCGGCGACATCACCCGATTCGAGCCCGGTTGACTCGATCCAAGTCTGCTCGACGCGCGTGTTGAAGTGTGCCGAGCTGTGCTCGATGGCCTTATCGATGGAGGCGTATGCATCGCGCAGCTCGGCGTATTTGCCGATGACGCCGACCCGGAGGTTCCAGTCTCGCTCCGAACCCAGGAGATGGGCGAACTTCGACCACTTGGTGCGCGCGCGGTCTTCCTGAGACACATCGACCCGCTCGTGCAAGCCGAGCAGCGAGAGGATCTCGCGGTCGAGACCGTCCTGCCGCATCTCTTCGGGAATCTGGTAGATGCTCTCGCGATCGTGCATGCTGAAGACGCGGCGCAGCGGCACGTTGGAGAACATCGCGATCTTCTCGAGCACCTTGGGCTGCACCGGGTTGGTCGCGCGGCACGCGATCATGTGCGGCTGCACACCGGCCTCGAGCAATCGCTTGATGCCGAGCTGCGCAGCCTTGGATTTCTGCTCGCCGAGCGCTTCGGGCTCGATGACATATGTCAGCGCGACGAAGCACACCGACCCCGGGCCTTCCTCGAAGGCGAGCTCGCGGAGTGCTTCGATGTAGAACGAATTCTCGTAGTCGCCGACGGTGCCGCCAACCTCGACGAACACCACGTCGGCCGGGCGGGTGCCGTCGCCCCGCAGCGCGAG
>JBCCQU010000279.1:0-3662 GCA_039208875.1 Planctomycetota bacterium | reverse complement strand
GTTTGTCGCTGTCAGTGTTGAGTTCGAATTCTCAAATGAAGAGTCACTGTTCCTATCTGGTGTCGGGTTGCGAATTGAGTCCACAGATAATGACGGGCCAATTGTAGATGTCGCTACGCAGTTTAGAATCGTCGGTATTCATCCCGATCGGGCGACTGCCAATTCGGTAGCGGATTCCCTTGTCACCCCAAGTGCTGCTGATCCACTTCCAGGTTTGACTCAGCAGCGTGAATGGATTTTTAGTAATGGCGACTTCGTTTCTCGCCAGACTCTTCCATCTCCCTTCCTTGCGATCGCCGTGATTGAGTGCGACCCGACAATCCTTAGCGGGCAAGCGTTGTGTGATTGTCTTAGAGACCAAGCCGAGCAATCTTGCCTGCTTGATCACCTCTCACGGTCAGTTCTGTGTCTCACGACTGCACCCCTCGGCTTTCTTACAGGATGTGGTGTAGGCGCCGGAGTATGTGCATTACCGATTGTTACAATCCCATTAACACCAAAGTGCTGCATCATCGGTGGCATCATCGGTTCACTTCCAAGCCTTGGTTGCGCAGCGTCCTCAGGCTTTTCATATCTAAATTGCATGCAAGCAGCAGCATACGCTTGGTCCAACTGCCAATAACGGAGTGACACCAACGTGCCAAACTCGGGGCATTGGTTGGCCGTCTTGCTGACAATACTCGATGCGACCGCGCTCGTCGTTTGGGTGGCTTTGGTTGCTGTGAGCTTGTTCACCGCAAGCATGTGGCGGTGGCATCGGTCGCCAAGACTGCGCGGCACGAACCCCGCATTGCCACCGGTTGCTGGTGCTGTTGCTTCTGCGATGGTTGCGGCACCGGCGACGGAGCACCTGTTTCAGACCGTCGCGATGTGCTCGGTGTTCGTCGGGATCACTGCTTACGTCGCAACGAGGTTCGGGCTCGATGCGTTGCACATGTATCGGATGCGGGCGGGGGGAGGGTGTGTGTCGTGCGGGCATCCGAAGTCTGCGGCGATGGACGCGGTGCGGTGCCCGGAGTGCGGATTTCCGAGGTCGTGGTTTGTGCTGCGTTATGTGGCGTCGCGGTCGTATCTGCCGACGGGCATGCTGCCGAATGGGCGTGCGTGCTCGATGGCTTCACCGCGGCTGCTGGTTGACTTGCCGATGGCCCGGCTCACGCCCGCCGGCCGCCTGCTGTGGTTCGTGCTGTTGGTCGCGGTGATCGCGTCGCTGCTCGTGATCGTGATGATCGAGATGCCGCCGTGGCTCGCAGCGATGATCCCGTGGCTCACGCTCGCTGCTGCGATCGCGGTGCTTCCGGCGCTTCCGGAAACGGCACGAATGAAGCGCTTTGAATCGCGGCTGTTCGGCGGCAAATCGACCGCGAACGGCTAGCCGAGCCGCGGCATCTGCGAGGATGACACACCTACACTCTCGCGATGTTCGACCGACTCAGCGATGGATTCAACAGCGTCTTCCGCAAGCTCAGCGGGCAGGGGACGATCTCCGAGGCCAACGTCCGCGAGGCGATGGACGAGGTGCGGACGGCCCTGCTCGAGGCCGACGTGAACTACGACGTCGTCGATGAGTTCTGCGAGGCGGTGCTCGACGATGCGATCGGCCAGGACGTCACCAAGAGCCTGAAGCCCGGGCAGGAGATGATCGGCATCGTGAATCGTCGGCTGACCGACCTGCTCGGCGGCAAGGACGACAGCGAGGAGACTTCGGCGGCGCTCGCGGCGGCGGGTGTGAAGACCGACTCGGCCGGGCCGGCTGAGGCGATCATGCGGGTGACGCCGGGGCCGACGATCGTGATGATGTCGGGCCTGCAGGGCTCGGGCAAAACGACAACATGCGGCAAGCTCGCGGCGTGGCTCGCGAAGCGAGGACGCAGCACGATGCTGGCTGCGGCCGACCTGCAACGGCCGGCGGCGGTCGAGCAGTTGGAAAGCGTCGCTGAAGGCGTGCGCGAGGCGGTGCCGGGTTCGCGTGTCGAGTTCTACGGCGAGCCCGACAAGTGCGCGGCCTATGGCAAGGCGGTGAACGTCGCGGTCGGTGTGTGCGAGCGAGCGCTCAAGGCTGCGCGCAAGGCGGGCGTCGATGTGCTGATCCTCGACACCGCGGGCCGGCTGCACGTGAACGACGAATTGATGGGCGAGTTGCACAAGGTGAACCGTGCGCTTGAGCCGCATCACATCTTCCTGGTCGTCGATGCGATGACCGGGCAGGATGCGGTGAACTCGGCCAAGGCCTTCCATGAACGGTTGACGGTGGACGGGGTGATTCTCACGAAGTTTGACTCGGACACGCGCGGCGGGGCTGCGCTTTCGGTCAAGCGTGTGACGGGTGCGCCGATCAAGTTCATCGGCACGGGCGAGAAGGTGGACGCGATCGAGCCCTTCCACGCTGAGCGCATGGCCGGGCGCATCCTCGGCATGGGTGATGTGGTGAGCCTTGTGGAGAAGGCTCAGGAAGAGGTGACGGAGGAAGAGGCCGAGAAGCTGCAGGCAAAGATGATGCGTGGCGAGCTCGGTATGGATGACTTCCTCAAGCAGCTCAAGCTGATCCGCCGCATGGGCCCGCTGAAGCAGGTGATGGGCATGCTGCCCGGCGTCGGCACGATGCTGAAAGACGCGGATGTCGATGACAAGCAGTTCGACCGGATTGAGGCGCAGATCAACTCGATGACGCCGAGCGAGCGCGGCGAGCCGGATGTCATCAACGGTGCGCGACGCCGGCGGATCGCCAAGGGTTCGGGCGTCGAGCAGCAAGAGGTCAGCCAACTCGTCAAGCAGTTCAACACCATCAACAAGCTGACGAAGTCGATGGGCGGCATGAGCGCGAAGGGTCGCGTCGCGGCGGCGCGTCAGATGAGCTCGGCCGGCGTGCCGGGCATGTCGGGCTTGCCCGGGCTCAGCACAAAGCGATCGACAAAGTCGGGCGGCGGCGGCAAACGCTTCAAGAACAAGAAGCGGAAGCGCTAACGCGAGCTATTCGCGATCGATCGGCAGGAAGTCTTTCTCGCGGCCTTCGACCCATGCGCTGAAGCGCGGCCAGAAGACTTCGCGGAGCAGGATCTTCACGCAGGCTGCGATCGGGATTGCGATGAGCAGACCGAACACACCGAGCAGTGCGCCGCCAGCGATCGAGCTGAACAGGATCGTCGGCGTGTCCATGTCGGTGGCTTTGCCCTGGATCGCCGGCGTGAGGAAGTAGTCGTCGACGGCTTGGCCCACGTTGTAGACGATGATCGGGGCGATGAGCGTCCACCACCAACTGTTCTGCCACGTCGGGCCGGCGGGGTCGAGCCACATGGCGATGATGGTGGCCGGGATGCCGATGATCGCGAGGTATGGCACGATGGAGAGCAGGCCGATGACGATGCCGAAGAGCAGCGCGGCGGGCGTGCCGATGAGCGTGTAGAGGATCGCGAAGATCACAGCCTGGATGAGGGCGATGATCAGCCTGCCGCGCACAAAGCCTGAGATGACGCGATCGAATTCGCCGATGAGGCGGTGGGCTTCGTCCCGGTGCTTGGCTGGGATGAGCTTGTCGGTGAAGGCGAGAAACTTGGCCCAGCCGGTCGCGATGAAGAAGAAAAAGAACGCGGTAAGAAAGCCCATGAAGCCGAGGCTGAACGCGCCACCGGTGAGGTTGGCCACGGTCTGAATGGCATCGGCAC
>JBCCQU010000278.1:0-3665 GCA_039208875.1 Planctomycetota bacterium | reverse complement strand
GGATGTCGCCCGGGCCGAGAACGTCGGCTTCTTCGTGCTCCTTGCCCTGTCGCTTGATGAGGTGGCCGATGCGTACCGGCTTTTTGTGGTCGTCGAGGATGACCTCGCTCTTGGCGCTGATGGTGCCCTGGTGCACGCGGAAGACGCCAAGTTTGCCGACGTGCTTGTCGGCGGCGACCTTGAAAACGTGGGCGATGAGCGGCTTGTCGGGATCGGGCTCGGCGTGGAACTCGATCTCTTCGTCGCCGTCGCGTTTGAGGAACGGGCGGGGGTTGCCTTCCAGCGGGCTGGGTAGAAGGCTCGCGATGATGTGCATGAGGTCTTCGACGCCGGCGCCGCTCTTGCCGCTGGCGAAGCAGATGGGCACGAGGTGGGCTTCGCGGAGTGCCTGCTCGAAGGCGTCGTGGACCTGCTTGCCGGTGACGCCGCCCTCGAAGCCGTCTTCGCCCGCTTCGAGATAGGTGGTCATCAGTTCGTCTTGCACTTCGACGATCTGCTCGATGATTTGTTCGTGGGCTTCGTGGACCGATGAGAAGTCGGTGCTGTCGCCTGCGCTGTCGGTGCCGTCGTGCTCGAAGACGTTGATGACCTTGGTGCAGTTGTCGGCGGGGAGGTTGATGGGCAGGCAGATCGGGCCGAAGGCTTCGCGGAGTTGCGCGACGAGCGCGGGGAGGTCGGCCTGCTGTTCATCGATCTTGTCGATGATGAGCATGCGTGGCAGATTGCGCTGCGCCGCGACGTTCATCATGCGGCGGACGCCGGGCTCGATGCCCTTGGTGGCGTCGACGACGACGGCCACGGTCTCGACCGCGGGGAGGCATGCGATGGCGTGGCCGGCGAAGTCGCCCATGCCGGGCGCATCGATGAGGTTGACCATGTGGCCTTCGTGCTCGAAGTGCATGACGGTGGCGCGGAGGCTGTGGTGGTGGTGATGTTCTTCGTCGGAGTAGTCGCTGACGGTGTTGCCGTCTTCGACGCTGCCCATGCGGGTGATCTCACCGGCTGCGAAGAGGAGTCGCTCGCAGAGGGTGGTCTTGCCGCTGCCGGCGTGACCGGCGAAGAGCACGTTGCGGATGTCGGCGGGGTTGCGCACAGGCATGGTCGAAGCCTCCGGCCGGGCGGCCAAGGGCGTCGGGGATGGGTCCACCGGCGGACGGCAGCGCGGCGCGTGTGATGTTGTTCCGAGCTGGCACGACCCCGAGCGAAGGGCCCGGAAACGCTCGTCCAACCCGGACCGTTAGTCTAACGGACCTGCTGGTCTGGTGCCTGTGTTGGAAGCGGGTTGAGGGGCAGATTGGCAAAGTGGACAAGGTGAATTGGTTTTGCGGGCGTGGCTCGTTTATGGCCGTGCGTTGCTGGAGCGATCGGTGAGTCGCGTCCCGGAGGTCAGATCCCGCGTGATGACGGTCCGGATTCGCTGGCGGCGTCAAAAATCTGAAAGACTCAACCGTTGAGCCCGGAAAGCGTCGGAGAAACACCTTGATAGGTGAACGATTCGATGCTTTGGTGTCGTAGACCGACAGAGGCCCAGCGTGGCTACGACAGGAGATGGCAAGATGCGCCCCTTCCCGATGTCTAACTCTTTCGCGGACGATGCGGAGCCCAGCAAGCTCAAGCGTGCTGCGGGCACGACGAAACCGGCTACGGCTGAGGTGACGATCGTTGAGACGCCGCGCCGCGACGAGCGAGTTGAGAGCACGAAGCAGAACACGGCCTCGGCCCGCGCGAGCTGACGAGACGTCAGCGGGGGCGGTCGATGGGATCGCTGTGTTGCGGGCGTAGTCTTGCAGCATGGCTCCGAAACCCAGCGACGCGTCCGGCAAGACCGATCAACACATCATCACACGCTTTGCGCCGTCGCCGACGGGCCACCTGCACATCGGCGGCGCGCGGACGGCCTTGTTTTGCTGGGCGTACGCGCACGGCAAGCGGGCTAATGGAAGCGGGCGGTTCCTGCTGCGGATCGAGGACACGGACCAGAAGCGATCGAGCGAAGCCGCAGCACGTGGCATTCTGGAAGACTTGGCGTGGCTTGGGATCGATTGGCAGGACGGGCCGGAGTTCGTCGTCCACGGGCGGGACGCCCGTGCCACGGACGGCAAGATCGGCGGCGATACGCGAGGTGTTGGGCCGTACTTTCAGGCACAGCGGCTCGGGATCTATGACGCGTACATTCAGCGGCTGATCGATGCCGACCTTGCGTACCCGGCGTTTGACACGGGCGAAGAGCTTGACGCGATGCGAGCGGAGGCGCGCGAGGCCAAGCGTACGTTTCGGTACATCCGGGCTGCTGACTATGACCGCGAGGCGTCGCTGGCCAGAGTCGCGGCTGGCGAGGAGCACGTGATCCGGTTCCGCATGCCGGCTGAGGCTGTGGTGGTGCGTGATGAGGTCGCGGGCGAGGTGACGTTTCCGTATGAGGAACTGGACGACTTCATCATCCGCAAGCGCGACGGCTTTCCGACGTACCACCTGGCCGTGGTTGTCGATGATGAACTGATGGGCGTGACGCATGTGCTGCGTGGGCAGGAGCATCTGAACAACACGCCGAAGCATGTGGCGCTGCAGGGTGCGCTGACGCATGAGGATGGGTCGGCGTTTGGTGTGCCGAGCTATGCGCACATGCCGCTGATCTTCAATGCTGACGGCTCGAAGATGAGCAAGCGCGACAAGGACAAGGTGGCGAAGAAGGCAGTTAGGCAGTCAGGCAGTGAGGCAGTGAGCGGCGGAGACTTGCCGACCGAGGCTGAGCTCGAGGCTTGGCTCGGTGATAAGACCGCGCAACTACCAAGCGATCAGCTTGTGCGCGTGGCTGAGGCGCTCGCGATTGATTTGCCGGAGATCGACGTCGAGGACTTCCGGCGGGCGGGCTATCTGCCCGAGGTCGTGTGCAACTACATCGCGTTGCTGGGCTGGTCGAAGGGCGACGATGTCGAGCGGTTCACGATGGCTGAGTTCTGCGAGAAGTTTGAGCTTGGGCAGATCGGCAAGAGTGCTGCGAAGTTTGACCGCGAGAAGCTGCTGGCTTTCAACTTCGACACGATTCAGGTGATGGAGCCGACGCTGCTGGCTGAGCGTTGGCGGGCGTGGTGCGAGCGATACGACCCCGAGGTGGCGACGGCGCTTGGTGAGCGCATGCCGCAGGCTGCGGGGGCGGCGCGGCAGCGCGCCAAGACGCTACGGCAGTTGCGTGAGCCGCTGGGGTTCTTGTTTGTGGCAGACGATGCGATCGAGTTCGACGCGAAGGCTGTGAAGAAGGTGCTGCACAAGAACGATGGCGAGGGCCTGAGGCTGTTGCCGGAGCTTGGTGAGATGTTGGCTGCGGTCGATGACTGGTCGCCGGGATCGATCGAGGCAGCGGTGGGGGCGTGGTGCGAGGGCCGCGGGCTTGGCATGGGCAAGGCCGCCCAGCCGCTACGCGTGGCCATGACCGGCACTAGCGTGAGCCCCGGACTTGGTGACACGCTCTCGCTGATTGGCAAAGCAAGCGTGCTGGCGCGGATCGAGCGGTGTGTCGCGACGAATGCGTTGGCCGAGTGAGTGGCGGCGTCTGAGTCACCACCTCCGACTTCGATTGCTGCGCGATCTCAGCCACCTCCCCCGCGGGCGGGGGAGGATCTGCCGGCGACACTCGCGCGTTATCGAAGTGTTGTTCCGGCGTCGGC
>JBCCQU010000277.1:0-3679 GCA_039208875.1 Planctomycetota bacterium | reverse complement strand
CCGAGACGCGCTTCGTCGGGCAGCTTGATGGGCTTCATGAAGTCGGCATGAACCGGCTGGATCGGCAGCCCCGGGAAGCGTTCGGCGAACCTCGATGATGCGAGGCTCAGCATGGTGTCGCTGATGTCACTCGGGATGTAGCCCGCGCAGTCATCGAGCGCGTCGATCAGCAGCTCTGTTTTCAGGCTAGCGCCGCTCCCGGGTTCGATCACCGCCGCGCCCGGCCCGACGGCCGAAGCGATCTCGCCCGCGTGCGTCCGCATGATCGAGATCTCCGTCCGCGTGAGCCCGTACTCGGGCTGCTGGCATATCTCTTCGAAGAGCTCGGATCCTCGTTCGTCGTAGTGCAGCTTCGCTGGCAGAAACGGTGGATCGCTCAGTAGCGACCGTGTGATCTCGTCAAGCAGGGCGGCGCTCTCAGGAGCCTGGTAATCAACATCAATAGAGATCTCGTTCCCTTTCCTGGCGGGTCAGACGCTGCGGGCGAGCCGGGTGCCGGCAAAGATCCATCGAACGTCCGGCTGGTAAAAGTTTCGATACGTTTTCCGGACATGCGCGGTCGGCGTCACGCAGCTCGCGCCGCGCAGGACATATTGGTTGCACATGAACTTGCCGTTGTATTCGCCGATGGCTCCGCCCGGCGGCGCGTAGCCCGGATATGGACCATAAGCACTGCTCGTCCATTCCCAAGCGTCGCCGATGAGCTGGGCGATGCCGGTCCGGTCAGGCGAAGCAGGCTTGGGATGGAACACCCGGTCCTCAAGCAGAGCACCCCGGCCGTCCGCGTCATCGTAAGCCGCTTCGAGCTCGAACTCGGTGGGCAGACGAGCACCCGACCACTTTGCAAAGGCGTCCGCCTCGAACATGCTGACGTGCACCAGCGGGGCGGCGGGGTCGAGGTCCGTCCACCCACGTAGTGTGAACTCTTGCCAGCCGCTTTCAGTTTGGCGCCAGTACAGCGGATGCGCGATATCACGCTCGGCGACGTGTGTCCATGCGAGATCGAGCCAGTGACCGGGCGTGGAATAGCCACCATCGGCAACGAACCCAAGAAACTCACCGTTCGTCACCAAACGGTCTGTCAGCTCGAACGGCTCGAGAAACACCCGGTGCTCCGGTCCTTCGTTGTCAAAGCCGCCGCCAGGCCCCGCGAAGTCGACACCGTGGGTGTGCAGGCCGCCGTCAAATCGGCACCAGTTCGCGTCTGACTCGGCAGCGGCCGTCAGCGGCTCGGCGAGATACTCAACATTAAACGGACTGCACCAGAAGAGATGCTTCACGTCCGTGAGCAGAAGCTCCTGGTGCTGCCGCTCGTGGTCGAGGCCGAGCTGCACAAGCCCGACGTGCTCCTGTTCAAGATCACCCCGGCGCAGCGCCCGCTCGATGTGCTCATCGACCACGGACCGGTACGCCATGATCTCCCCAAGCCCAGGGCGCGTCAGCAGCCCTCGCTGCGCCCGCGGCTGACGGCTCCCGATCGCGTTGTAGTACGAATTAAAAAGGAATTCGAAGCGGTCGTCATACGGATCAAGCTTCAGGACATCAGTCAATATGAATCGTTCGAAAAACCACGTGGTGTGGCCCAAATGCCACTTCACAGGGGAGCAGCACGCCTGCGACTGAACGCAACAGTCCTCCTCGGAGAGCGGCGCTGCGAGTTCAGCGCTCAGGCTTCGAGCCGCGACAAACGCATCGGCGACAGAGATCGTGTCATTGACGGTGCTTTGGTCTGGCAATCCTTGCACGGCGAGATCCTTCCGGATGTGATGATAGCCAATAAGCGTGTGGTGCGCCGGAGCGGTGCGTACGCTGCACGGTGAGTGATCCGGGCAACACAATACCATCCGAGCTGCTGGGCCCGGGCGCGGCCATTCTCACCTCGCTCCTCTGGGTGCTGACCTCGTTGTTCTTTACCACAGCCGGGCAGCGCATCCCGGTCACCGTTGTCAACACTGCACGGATCGCCCTTGCTGTTGTGCTTCTCGGCGCTACGCATGCCCTGTTGTACGGCTCACTCTGGCCAGAGATTCACCATCAGAAGCAACTCCTGGCACTCGCCCTCTCGGGGCTCATCGGTTTGTCTCTCTGCGATCAGGCGCTCTTCACGGCGTTCGTCGACATCGGCCCCCGCCGCGCGCTGCTGTGCATGACAACCTCGCCGATCTTCGCGATGCTCTTCGGGATTGTATTTCTTGATGAGCGCATCGTGGGGACGGCCTACGCGGCGATCGCTGTGACCGTCATCGGTATTGTGTGGGTCGTCACCGAGCGGACCGCCGAGCCATACGACGATTCGGAACCACCGCCTGCAAGCCATGCGTCGAAGCTCAAGGCAACCTTCGTTCGCGGCCTTGTCTTGGCGCTCATCGCCTCGGTCAGCCAAGCCGCGGGCGGCATGCTCTCCAAAGTCGGCATGGGCGGCGGATGGCTGCCCGAAGAACATCAGCTCCCGGCGCAATCCGCAACGCTTGTTCGCATGGTCTTCGGGCTGTTTGGCATGGCGCCGATCGTCCTCATCTTCGTTGCTCTCGCACGACGCAACGCGAAAAAGGCATCGCCGCGCCACCGGTGGTCGACCGGTCTGCTCCTGACGGCTTGCGGGACAGTGGTCGGGCCGTTCCTCGGCGTGTGGATGTCCCTCGTTGCGTTCAAACACAGCCCGCTCGCTGTCGCGCAGACCCTCGCCTCACTGAGCCCGGTCCTGATCCTCCCGTTCGCGCACTACGTGTTGAAGGAACGAGTCACACCTCGAGCGATCCTTGGTGCAGTTATCGCCCTGATTGGTGCGGCGGCGCTCGCGTTCGCCGAGCCGCTGCACGCCGCGGTGTTCACGCGGGGCTAGCGGGCAGCAGCACGCTCGCGATGCAGCCGGTCATCCAGCACGTCATCGCGCCGGCGAGCATGGCCCGCGGCCCGAGCGATGCGATGTCGGCACGCCGCTCCGGCGCGAGCGCCGAGAGCCCGCCGATCTGAATCGCGATCGATGGCAGATTCGCAAACCCGCACAACGCGAACGAAGCGACGGCCGCCGCCCTGGGCGAAATGCCGGAGCCATCCGTCGCGGTCTGGATCATCTCGCCGAGCTGAAGGTATGCGATAAACTCGGTCGCGATCATACTTGTCCCGAGCAGCGATGCCACGCTCGAAGCATCGCCGCCGGTCAGGCCCATGCCGAACGCGATCGGCAAGAAAGCGACCCCAAGCACCGATGCAAGAGAGAGTGCTTCGACACCAAGCAGTGACTCGACCGAATCGCCGACGCGTGTTTCTCCGAGCGCCGTGATCGGCCAGTCGATCAGCGCGAGAATCGCCACAAAGGCGATCAGCATCGCGGCGACGTTGAGCGCGAGCCTCAGACCATCTGTTGCCCCTGCCGCGGCGGCATCAAGGACATTCGACGTATCTGGCGTCGCAGCAGAAGCCACCGTCGTTTCGCGAATGTCATCTTCTTCCGGGACCATGAGCTTGGCCATGACAAACGCACCGGGCGCCGACATCGCGCTCGCCGTCAAGAGATGCTGCGCGAACGCGACACGCTGGTCGGCGTCGTCGCCCCCGAGGATCAGGACAAACGCCGACAGCACCGAGCCGGCGATCGTTGCGAACCCGCCGGTCATCACCAACATGAGCTGCGAGCGTGTCAGCCGTGCGATGAAGGGTCGGATGCAGAGCGGGGCCT
>JBCCQU010000276.1:0-3684 GCA_039208875.1 Planctomycetota bacterium | reverse complement strand
GCAAAGCGCTCGAACAGATCAGGCACCGGCTCGGTGTCACCGCCGCGGTCTTCCTCGGCGATGACATCACCGACGAGGACGCGTTCCGCACGCTGTTTGGTCCGGATCTTGGTGTGAAGGTCGGGCCGGGCGATTCGCTGGCGCGGCATCGCGTGGCCGAGCCGATCGATGTCGGCCGGGTGCTGGCGCGACTGGCTGAGGAACGGACGAAGTGGCTGACCGGTTCGCAAGCCACGCCGATCGAGCGGCTGTCGATGCTGACCGATCAGCGGACGGTTGTGCTGATCGACGACCACGCGAAGTTGGTTTGGGGGTGCATGCCGCGGATCGATTCGTCGGCGTTGTTCGCCGACTTGCTAGGTGGGCCGGGCGCCGGAGCGTTCGAGATCACGCCGATCCACGGCGAGCCGCCTGTGCTGCAGGACTATCGCGGCGACACCTTCGTTCTGCGCACACGCTGGCGTGACGTGACGCTGACGGACTATCTTGATTGCTCTGAGGGCCGAACGCTGCAACGCGCCGGCCGGACCGATCTTGTTCGTGTGCTCGAAGGCACGGGCAGGGTGCGCATCGAGTTTGCGCCTCGCCTCGATTTTGGCAGGACGCCCACGCATCTCGTTGTGCGGGACAACGGCCTCGCGATCGACGACACGCTCGATCCGGTTGTGCTGGTTTCGCCCGGCGTGCAATGGCACATCGATGAAGACGGCAAGCACCAGCGAGCGTGGGCCGATGTCGAGCTCCGCGGCAAGCCCGTCGTGCTCGAACTCCGCTACGGCACGGGCAGTTTGAACGCTTCGGTGCTTCCCGAGGCCGAGCGGCGGCGGCAGACCGAGGTGCACTGGAGCGACTGGGCATCGAAGCTGACGCTGCCGGAGATGTGGCCCAATCTCGTCAAGCGCGGCGCGCTTGCGTTGCGTGGTCTCGTGCATGGACCGACGGGAGCGATCGCTGCTGCGGGCACGACGAGTTTGCCGGAGCACATGGGCGGCGTGCGCAACTGGGACTATCGCTACTGCTGGCCTCGCGATGCCGCGATGGCTGCGCGCACGCTGACACGGCTCGGCTCCACGGGCGAGGCGCTCCGCTTCCTCGATTGGCTGCTCGGCATCGTCGATGAGGCAGGTTCAGCAGAACGGCTCGCGCCCGTCTATGGCGTGACCGGGCTCGATTGCTCGGTCGAGGCCGAGATCGCAGAGCTTGCCGGCTATGGCGGCTCGAGGCCGGTCCGCATCGGCAACGCGGCGGCTAGGCAGGTTCAGCTCGATGTCTTCGGCCCGATCGTTGACCTCGTCGCCACGCTCATGCACCGCGGGGCGGCCCTCTCGGGCGAGCATTGGCGCGTGGTGGAAGCCATGGCCGATGCGGTGGCAGCCCGCTGGGCAGAGCCCGACCACGGCATCTGGGAAATTCGCGGGCCACGCCGGCATCACGTGCACTCCAAAGTCATGTGCTGGGTGACGCTCGATCGCGCTGCGGAAATCAGCCGGTCGTTCCTCGGTCGGCCTCGCGAAGATTTCGAAGCTCTTGCCGACACCATCAAAGCCGAAGTCATCGACCGCGGCTGGAACGAGATGCTCGGCGGCTTTGGCGCTGCGTACGACGTCGAAGAATGGGATGCCGCGACGCTGTTCATCGGCCTGACAGGATTGATCGACCCGAGCGACGACCGCTTCAAGCGCACGGTCGAGGGCACCGAACAAGCTCTCCGCGACGGCCCCACCGTGTATCGCTACCGCGGCGAGGACGGATTGCCCGGCGTGGAAGGCGGCTTCCATATCTGTGCTGCGTGGCTCGCGATGTCGCATGCCGCGATCGGTCAGCCGCAGCGGGCTC
The DNA here is from genome assembly GCA_039208875.1 of Planctomycetota bacterium. Classification (GTDB taxonomy): domain Bacteria; phylum Planctomycetota; class Phycisphaerae; order Phycisphaerales; family UBA1924; genus JBCCQU01. The sequence goes on along the minus strand of JBCCQU010000276.1, from coordinate 1,848 downwards.
GCGAGATCATCGATGAGATTGCTGCACTCAGCGGCCACACCGGCTTGCTTAGTGAGCAGTTCGATCCTGCCGCGAAGCGCGCGCTCGGCAATCACCCGCAGGCATACTCGCACCTTGGGCTCATCGACGCGATTCTCGATGTCGAGGCACTCGACAAGTAGTCGCGGCTCAGCAGAACGTCACTGTTCGTCCGAAGCGATGGAAAACAAAGCGGCCCCCGGACTGCTCCGAGGGCCGCGCCTGTTGCTCAGTTATCAGATCGCTAGATTACGAGGGGCAGCCCGGGAACTGGCCCGAGTTGAAGAAGAACGCGACGAAGTCTGAGAAGTCGTCGATGTCGAGCGAGCCATCGTCGTTGACGTCAGCCAGCGTGTCGCCGGCGAAGAAGTTCTGCACGAACGCTGAGAAGTCATCGATGTCCAGCACGTTGTCCTCGTTCTGATCCGGCGGGCACGGGGTGCCAGTCGATCCGATCGGAATCACGAGATCCGTGACGCCCGGGAAGATAGCGGTGTTGCTGAAATCGAGGTCTGCGCTGAGCGGGCCGGCAGTGTCCTGGTCGTCAGGGTCAGCCGGGTTGACGACCGTTCCGGCTGCATCGCTCGCCGTGCTGAGGTTGATGGTGTCGAAGGCACTGGGCAGACCACCGATGACCTGGTTGGACACGAAGTTGAAGTCGGCGCCGGTGATGTAGCCGAACACACGCACGGGGCTCGTGCCATCCCAGCCGAGCTCAGCCAGGTCGATGCGCCACTCGAAGCCCGTGGTGACCGTCTCGCCGCCGGTGCCGGATGTGTTGGTGATGCCGCCGTCGTTCGAGTTATCGATGGCGTACTCGATGAGACCCGGGATCGGATCGAGACGGTTCTCAAGCGGTGTAAACGGCGGCGGCGGGCTGATGATCGTCAAGCCCTCAATAATCGACTCGGGATCGGGGTTGTTGTTCTCCGTCTTCGCGACGGTGCGCGGTGCGAAGTTCACGAGATTGCCGTTGGCTTCGCTGATTTCATCGAAGGCCGGGCCGCCATCGAACGTGACGGGAGCCGGCATCGGGATGCGATCGAACGCCGCGAAGCTGAAGAGCGAGTTGTTACCCGGGAAGTCGATGGAACCTTCGGTGTAGATCGGCGACACGTCGTTGATGTTGAAGATGACGCCGAGGTTCTGGCCCTGCGACTTTGCAGCGACCCAGTAGTCCGCGGTGAAGCCGTTCGGGAAGATCACGCCTTCCTGATTCTGCAGGCCGCCGAAGCTGATGCCGCTGAGGTCACCAGCGGGTGCGCCGGTCGGGTTGAAGCCGAGGCGATTCTGGCCTTCGTTGGCGTTGACGTCGAAGAAGACATTGAGCTTGTTGCCGCCGTTGCTGTCGGGGCCAGCGTCGGCCGTTTCGAGGTTGCCCGCGACGAACAGGTTGAGGAAGTTCACGCCGGTGCCGAACGGGCCGGGGGCGTTGCCGGTCTGCTCGATGAAGCCGTAGACAGCGTTGATCTCCGAGCCGCCGAAGGCGATCTGCGACGGGTCGTCGTTCGGGCATGCCGCCGGAACACCGGCGATGTTGGTGTTATCGAGCTGAACGAGCAGGCCGCTCGTGACGCCGACGCCCACGGTACCGAGCGAGCCATCGTGCGTCGGCACGACAGCCAGCGACGTGCCATCGCCGAGGTAGCCGGAGCCGGCCGAGTTGGCGTCGCCGCCGGTCTCGAGGAAGACGCGGTCGACGAAGAATGCTCCGAGCCCGGTCGTCTCGTTGCCGCCGCCCGCGATGAGCGCGTACATCGCATCGGGCTCAAAGCCTGTGTCAAAGGTCAGGCCGGGTGCGGAGCGAGGCGTGCCATCGGTACCGACCGT
>JBCCQU010000275.1:0-3731 GCA_039208875.1 Planctomycetota bacterium | reverse complement strand
GGATCGAGGGCACTTCCTTCGTACTCGACGCCGATCCAGCCGCGGTAGCCCGAGTCGAGCACGATGTTGAGCATGCGGCGGTAGTCTGTGCGGACTTCGTTGCCGGCTTCGTCGAACTCGTGCGATTTGGCGCTCACGGCTTTGGCAAAGGGCATGAGTTCACGGACGCCTTGGTACCGGTCGTACCAAACATCGGGTTCGCTCGACCTCGACCAGTCCATGCAGAAGTTGCCGAAGTCGGGCAGCGTGCCGCATCTCGGGTGGTCGACCATCCGCATGACGCCGGCGAGCCAGGCGCCGTTCGAGCTGTAGCCGCCGTGGTTTTCGACGATGACGTTGATGCCTTGCGCGTCCCCGAGTTCGGCGAGGCGTCGGAGGCCATCGGCGGCGAGCTTCTGCTGCTCGGCGTAGGTGCCACGGCTGGCGGCGTTGACGCGGATCGAATGGCAGCCGAGCGCACTGGCTGCATCGAGCCACTTGCGATGGTTCTCGACGGCCTGGGTGCGGGCGGCGTCGTTTGGATCGCCAAGGTGTCCTTCTCCGTCGCACATGATGAGCAACTGCTCGACCCCGAGGTCGTTGCATCGCGTTGCCATCTCGCGGAGGTAGGCTGCATTCTTCGCTTTGTCTTTGAAGAACGAGTTCACGTACTCAACAGCTTTGAAACCCATCCGGGCTGCTTCATCGATGAACCCGAGATGATCGATCTCGCCGTCGAAGAGCAACCGATGCAGCGACCACTGTGCCAGGGAGATACGGAACAGATGGCCTGCGCGATCGGGACGCCACGCGAGCGCATGGGGGCAAGCGGCGGCGAGAAGCCCCATCGCGAGCGTCTGCCTGCGTGTGAATCTGGTGCTCATTCCTCCGAGTCTACTGTGTAATCTGCGACGCTGATGGTTGTCTGAGGAGGTGTTCTCGTGGCTGAGTTCGTGGGAGCGGCGGCGAAGCTGGAGCGATTGCTGGATGAGGAGATCGCGTCGGCGGGCCGGATGGGTGCTCTCGATGCCGAGCGAACGCTTCGAGCGTTCTGCAAGCCTGTTTCGGGCGCGATGGTTGGCGATCTCGACGCTGCAGCGTCCTGGCTTGCTGAGCAGCCCGTCGCGACCATCTTGTCGATCATCCAGCTCCTAACGCTTCGATTCCACCTTCGGAACAAGGCCGAGCAACTCGTGATCGCTACGACGAACCGTCGTCGCGAGCACGAGGCGACACATGACGCGCCGCGTTCGGAGTCGATAGCTGAGGCGGTAGCGACGATCGCTCGGGCCGGCGGGGGCGTCGACAGTCTTCGGGCCACGCTGCGGCGGCTCGACATCCAGCCAACGCTGACGGCCCACCCAACGGAAGCACGACGGCGCGCGGTCTTGCGGAAGCAGGTTCGGATCGCGGCGGTGCTTGATCGGCTCGACGATGCTCGGCTGACGCCGGCTGAGAAGGCTGCGGCCGATCGTGAGCTGCGGCGTGTGCTCCTCGGGCTTGTGGTGACCGACGAGGTGCGGTCGGAACGGCTCGACGCGATCGATGAGGTGCGCAACGGCCTGCACTACCTTGCCGGGTCGATCTGGGAGACGATCCCGCGGCTCTACGACGACTTGCGGGCTGCTGCGGTGGAGTACTTTGGGAGCGATGGTGCGATGGATCTTGGTCGCGTGGGTCCGATCGTGCGATACCGGTCGTGGATTGGCGGCGACCGAGACGGGAATCCGCGTGTGACGCCGAGTGCGACTGAGCACGCGTTGCGACTGCATCGCGAGACAGCAACCGACTTGTATCTCGATGCGATCGAGGAGTTGCGGCTGCAGTTGAGTGTGTCGACGCGTCGGCGTCCGGCGGCGGGTGCGCTGCTGCGTGCGATCGAATCAGACGCATCAAGCGAGGATGATTCGCTCAAGCACATCCGGTACGAACCGTATCGAGTTCGCCTGATTCAGATCGCCAGCACATTGCGTTCGGCACGCGATGGGAGTGGCCGCTACTCGGCGGCCGAGTTCGAATCAGATCTGCGCACGATTCGGGAGTCACTCGTTGAGACCGGCATCGGGAGCCTGGCGCAGGGCCCACTCGATGACTTGTTGCTGCGTGTGAAGACCTTTGGCTTGCACATGGCGTCGCTCGACGTTCGGCAGCACAGCGCGTGGCATGAGGCCGCGGTGGATGAGCTGCTTCGCATGGGCGGCGTGTGTGATTCCTACGCCGATCTCGATGAAGCGGAGCGGCTCGGCGTGCTGCGATCCGAGTTGGCTTCGGGACGGCCGCTGCTTCCGAAAGGGGCTCGGCTCTCTGAGCGATCGCGCAATGTGCTTGATACGTTGGGTGTGTTGTCGCGGGCCGTTGTGGAAGAGCCTGACTCGATTGGTGCGTACATCGTCAGCATGACGCACGAGGTCAGCGATCTGCTCGAGCCATTGCTGCTCATGCGTGAGGTCGGCCTCTACCGCGCGGCGGGCCCTGCCGGTCCTGCGATCGGACTGCTGGATGTCGTGCCGCTGTTTGAAACGGTCGATGACTTAGAGAGAGCCGAATCGTTGCTCGACGTGCTGCTCGCAGAACCGCTCTATCGCGATCATCTGCGTGAGCGTGGCGATCTTCAAGAGATCATGCTCGGCTATTCCGATTCGAACAAGGATGGTGGCTATTGGGTGGCGAATTGGCGTCTGCACTGCGCTCAGCGCCGGGTCACACAGGCGTGCGAACGAGCGAACATCGGTGTCCGGTTGTTCCACGGCCGCGGGGGGACGGTTGGTCGCGGTGGAGGCCGAGCGAACCGAGCGATTCAGGCGGCGCCGCGGGAGAGCCAGAACGGCCGGATTCGGTTCACGGAGCAAGGCGAGGTCATTTCATTCCGGTACTCGCTGCCGGCGATTGCACACCGGCACCTCGAGCAGATCGTCAATGCGATGCTCGTGACTACTCACTCGGGTCTCGTGCGCGACGATCAAAACGATGATGAGCCTGATGGATCATCGGCGATCATGGATCAATTGGCGGCTACATCGCGAGAGACGTATCGCTCGTTGATCGACGACGACCGGTTCTGGCCGTGGTACATGCAGACAACTCCGGTGACTCACATCAGCGATCTGCCGCTCGCGTCGCGGCCTGTGCTACGCAGTGCGGGCGGCCTGGACTTCGATCGATTGAGAGCGATCCCATGGGTGTTCTCTTGGATGCAGATCAGAGCGACAGTGCCCGGGTGGTACGGCCTTGGCACGGCGTTGTCAGCGGCGATCGAGAAGAACCCATCGCTTCGAGGTCGGTTCCAAGAATGGAACGGCCAGTGGCCGTTCTTCGCGGCCGTTGTTGGCAATGCGGAGCAGGACCTGGCGCGGTGTCGGCTCCCGATCACGGCACGGTATGGAGCGGCGGCTGGCTTCGGCGAGGACGATCCGATCATGCGGCTCTTGCACGATGAGTACGAGCGGTCGCACCGATTGATCTGCGAGATCACGGGCTCGGATCGATTGCTGGACCGCCGCCCGGTTATTGCTGGCTTGATCGATGCGAGAAATCCTGACACAGATGCGCTCAACCTGTGCCAGATCGAGCTGATGCGTCGTGCGCGCAGCGGCAGTGACGATGACCTGCTTGCACCGGCGCTGCTTGCGAGCCTCAACGGCATCGCTGCAGCGATGCAGAGCACCGGTTGATGCCGACCTAGTACATCTTGCGTGGCAGCGGTTCGAAGATGAATCGTGGGTTGATGAACTCAAAGTCATCGACGTCGCCGG
>JBCCQU010000274.1:0-3745 GCA_039208875.1 Planctomycetota bacterium | reverse complement strand
GCGCGGGTCGCGCTGGTGCTTGTAGCGGCTGTGGGTCTGTTGTTCTGGATTCGGCTCCGCGTCGTGATGCAGGCGCCTCGGACGGTTTATGCGGACCCGGCACCGGCTGAGATCGAGCGCGAGAGTGCGTCCGAGGGCATTGATGACCCGGGGTCACCAATGGAACCGGGCGATTCGCGCTGATCGGCGCGTTCGGGGCAAAAGTCGCAGGTCGGTCTGTCCGACTTTGCCAGCAAGAGCGGAAGCACGGCCGGTCCACGGTGGGTCGTCGTCGACATCGCTCAAGCTGGTGAGGTCTGTCGATGAGTACGCACGGCACAACAACCCGCATGGCTCGGCTTGCGACGCGGATGGCAATCGGGGGCATTCTGGCGACGGCCGGGCAGGCGTGGGGGCAGGCGGGCGATCCGCTGGCCGAGATTCAGCGTCTGATCGAGGGCACGGGCCTCGCGAATCAGGTGGAAGGCCAGCTCGCCGGCGTCGAGCCTGTCGAGGAAGAAGAGACAAACGAAGGCGGCATGCGGGCCATCACGCCCGATGGTGAAGCGCCCGACATCGACGGCGAAGTCTCGATCGACGAGAACATGATCGTTGAGCTGCACGTGCAGGACGAGAGCCTCAGCAACGTGCTGCAGATGCTGTCGATCCAGAGCCAGCGGAACATCTTGGCAAGCCAGGACGTCGCAGCGACGGTGACCGCGAACCTGTACGCGGTGACGTTCTACGAGGCGCTCGACGCCATCTTGCACGTCAATGGTTACGACTACGAAGAGCAGGGCAACTTCATCTTCGTATACACGGCTGAGGAGATGGCGACGCGTCGCCAGGCCGACCGCCAGCGCGTGGCTGAGGTCATCACGCTGAACTTCCTCACCGGCGTCGACGCGGCCGAGTTCGTCACGCCGATGCTAAGCGAGGGCGGCCTCATCAAGACCAACGGCCAGACCGAGGTTGTTGATCCCAACGGCGAGCCGCCGATCAACGGCGACGGCTTCAGCAACGAAGCCACGATGGTCGTCTTCGACTTCCCGGAGAACATCGAGGCCATCCGTTCGATTATCGATCAGCTCGACGTGCGCCCAGCGCAGGTGCTGGTTGAGGCGACAATCGTGCAGGCCACCGTCACCGAGGACAACGCGTTCGGCGTTGATTTCTCGCTGGTGTCGAATCTCGATCTTGAGTCGTTCCTGAACAACGGCGGCCCGCTTGGTGCTGTCGATAGCCTTATCACGGGGACCGGTTCGCGCTTCGAGAATGGCTCGCCGACCGACGTGCCGATTCCCGGCGGCGCTGACAATGTCGGCGCGGTGTCGAGCAGCGTGGGTAACGTCAGCGGCCCCGCAACCATCCGCGTCGGATTCATCGACGACGACTTCGCGTTCTTCGTGCGGGCGCTCGATGAAGTCAGCGATACCACGATCCTGTCGAACCCGAAGATTCTCACGCTCAACCGTCAGCCATCGCGAGTGCTCGTCGGTCGTAAGGTCGGCTTCTTGAGCACGACCGCGACGGATACTTCGACGACGCAGACGGTCGAGTTCCTCGATACCGGTACGCAGCTGTACTTCCGGCCGTTCGTGACGGACGAGGGTCTGATCCGGATGGAACTGAAGCCACAGGTGTCGGAGGCGATCATCCGCGAGGCCGTCGATGCGACCGGTGCTGCGGTGACGATCCCCGACGAGATCACCAACGAGGTCGTGACAAACGTGATCGTGCCGGACGGCTACACGATCATCCTCGGCGGCTTGTTCAAGGAATCAACGACAGCCACGCGTCGTCAGGTGCCGGTGCTGGGTGACATCCCGATCATCGGTTCGGCGTTCCGCGGTCACGAAGACGCGACTGAGCGGACGGAGATCATCTTTATGATCCGGCCGACGATCGTGAGCGACGCTGCACTCATCTCGCAGGGCGAGCGTGCGGAGGACGGCGTGCGTCAGACACGCGCCGGCATGCGTCAGGGTTTGTTGCCGTTCAGCCGAACGCGTCAGGCCGGTCAGTTGCTCATCAGCGCGGAGGAACTCGCAGCTGCGGGCGATACCGAGGGTGCGTTGCACCGCGTGCGTCGGGCGCTTGCTCTAAATCCAATGATGCCGGATGCCATCGCGATGCGTGAGAAGCTGCTGAACAAGCCGGAGGTGTGGCCGCAGCACAGCTTGCTCGAGCAGATGGTCAACGACGCGATGTTTGGCGTGGAATCCGAGCGTGGCCTGTCGCTGCAAGGCATGGACCTGACACCGGCGTTTGCTCCGGATGTCGAGGTACCGGCGACGGATACGGCTGACGCCGTCGCAACCGTAACCAACGAGCCGGTGTCGGCTGTTGGAGTTGCAACAGACGCTCCGACGGCGGCGACGTTCAACGAGTTTGCAACGACGGGTGCGGTGTCGATGGAAGATGTGTTCGGTTCGACCGGCTTCGCAGCCGGCGGAGAAGTGCCGACCGAGGTTGTCGATGCTTCGTCCGCGACCAGTGATGACAACGAGTTCGTGCCTGTGACCGAGGCAACGCCGGTATTCACGGAGACGCCGACGACGGTGGCTGTGGAAGAGCCGACATCCGTCGTTACAGGCAGCGTCGTGCCGATCGAGACCGGTCCCGTGATCGAGTCGGGGGTCGAGGTGTTTGTCGCGGAGACGAGCGACGAGGTCGGGGTCGATCCCGAGTTTGCCGAGCTCACACAGCCGGTCACCGAGCCCGTCACAGATGTCGTCGCGGAGGCGTCGGCGGACTTCAACACCACGCCGATCGCTCAGAACGAGTCGGTCGACGAAGTCGCGCAGATCATCGCGGACTTCGGCCTGACCGATGCCGAGGCACAAACACTCGTGCTCGGTGAGTTGTTCACGCAGCTCGGCGACATGTACTCCGCGATCTCCATCCCGACCAACGAATTTATCACCAACGTCCCGCTGGACTTTGAGGGGGAAGACAAGTGATGCGGACTGCACGCAAGGCTTCGATGTCGCGAACCATTGGGCTGACCGCAGCTGGTGTTGTGCTGCTGAGCGGACTCGTCGGCTGTGCCGGCGGCCACGGCAAGTACACGAAGGAGCGTTCCTCGGCTGCCAAGCTCAAGCTCGATGCGATGAAGAGCGCGACCGACTACGACATGGCGCGGCAGTCGTTCCTCGCGGGCGATCTCAACAAGGCTCTGACGCGGGTGGATAGCTCGATCCGCACCAACGGCGAGGTCGCCAAGAGCCACGTGCTCCGCGGCCGCATCCTCAACGAGCTCGGTGCGACCGATCAATCGATCAGCGCCTTCCACATGGCGCTCGCGATTGAGGAAGAGAACGTCGAGGCGCACTACTACCTCGGCGTGATCTACGAGCGGCTGACCGATCGAGAGTCGGCGCTGCGGAAGTTCGTCGAGGCTTCGGAGATCGAGCCGAACGAAGCGCAGTATGCCGTGGCGGCTGCGGAGATGATGATTGATCTCGATCGCATCGATGAGGCTGAGGCCTTCCTCACAGATCGCGAAGACACCTTCCGCCACAACCCCGGCGTGCGGCAGACGCTCGGTCACATCGCGATGATGCGCGGTGACTCGCAGACCGCAGCGGAGATGTTCGCCGAGGCGAGGCTTCTCGCGCCGGAAGACACGAGCGTGCTCGAAGATCTCGCGCACGCGTATGTCGCGGTGGCCGACTTTGGTCGGGCAGAGTCTGCGATCACGAAGCTGCTTCGGGGAGAGCCCGACCGCCGCGACCTGCAGCATGTGCGCGCACGTTGCCTGGTC
>JBCCQU010000273.1:0-3758 GCA_039208875.1 Planctomycetota bacterium | reverse complement strand
CCGCAAGCCGCCTTCATCATCAAAGCACAGCTCGCGATCGCCGTGCAGCAGAAATACCTCTGGGCAGATCGTGTGATAGTTGTGCAGCGACATCACCACCGGGCAGCCGGCCCGCCGCACGACATCAATCACGCCCGCTCCGAAGCCCTCCAAGCTGTGAACGTGCACAAGGTCGGGCTCAAGCTTCTCGAGGAGCCCCGCTACAGCCTCGTTCATCGCCTCCGATTCGATCTCCGGCTCCGGATCGGCAAACTGCCACGACGACGGCGCCAGCACCGGGCTGTTGACGATCTCGAAGCAACGAATGCCGAGCCAGTCATCGTGCCGCACGATGTGCGTGGGGCCGATGGCCGAGGGCTGTTCGGGGTCGGGCGAGTACGTCCGGCCCGATGCGAGCGTCGACACCTCGTGGCCCTGACGCGTGAACGCCAGCGCGAGCCACTGGCAATAACCGTTTACGCCGCCGCCTTCCGCGACTCCATGCCAAATCCGAGCCCAATTCAGCTGGAGAATGCGCACATAAACAGTCTATCCGACGCATGCTGCGAAGTATGCGGGTAAGGCCGATGCTTGAGGCGGGTATATAGTTTGCCGATACTCGTACAGGCGGTACACGACAGTGTCGCCAACCGTGGGACCACGCAGCATGGATTGGCTTTCCCGTCTCCGATTCCGCGTCTTCGCCTTCCTCATCGGCGTCACGCTCACAGCGGTCGCGATGCTGTCGTGGTTTGCGTGGCCCGCGGCCGTCGTCGTCACCGGCGCTATCACAGCCGCGGCTGTCTGTGTCAACACGATGACCGCCAAGCTCCGCCAGCACCGCTGCCACGGCTGCGGCACCAACATCGAAGGCACAGCCGCCGGCACCTACGGCGTCGTCTGCCCATCTTGCGGCGCAATCAATAGCGATCGACGCCTCGCAAGCATGAGCCCAGAGAGCCCTGCCGGCGAGGCGCCAAACGCAAACGAGCAGGCTTAGCCCGCACGGTTGATATTTGCGAACCGATCAGTCTTCGACCGCGGCGTCGGCATCGTCGCCGAACCGCTTGTTGTACTCGTCCAGCGAGATCTCCTCGACCTCGGCCTTCGCCAGCAGCGCGTCGAGCGCCTTGTGCTCGCGGATCTGCTGCACGACCTGGCCGATCTGATTCGACTGGATGAGCTGCTGACGCAGTTGCTCGGGACGCTGGTTGCGACTGCGCGCAAGCTGCAGGATGCGGCTGTTCACATCGCCCTCGGTCACACCGACGTCCATTTCCTCTGCCACGCGAGCAAGAATGAAGAACAGCTTCAGCTCCGCCGCGGCTGCCTCTTGCGAAGCGTTCCGCAGTTCGGCCACACGCTGCTCGATCTGCTCCTCGCGGATACCGCGGTACATCAGTTCCAGACGCCGACGCTGCAAGCCGCGCTCGGCCTGCGAAGTCGTCAGCCGCTCGGGCAGGTCAAACTCCACCGACTCCCGCAGATGCTTGGCCAGTTGCTGACGCATCGCGACCTGCTGCCGCACGGAGAGCTGATCGAAGAGCTGGCTACGGATGCGATCCTTGAGCTCATCGACGTTCGGGAAGCCGAGCCGCTCCGAAAGCGTCGCAGCCTCGATCGGCACGATGCGATCAACGCGCTGCACCTCGAACGTGATGACAACGTCGTCGCCACGAACAGCCTCGATTTCGTGCTGCTCCGGACCCTTGGTTTTGATCTCGGCTGTCTCGCTCGGCTTGGGCTTGCCGAGCTGCTTGGCCAGGTCATCGACGAGCACGCCGAGGATCATGCCCGACGCGTCTTCCGGCACCTGCACCACTGCGCCATCGATGTCGTAATGCACCGTGCCGTCCGAGCCCTTCATCACAGCCCGGCCGGTCAGGTAGTCATTCGCCTCGGATGCGTCCCGCTCCTCGAGATCACCCTCAGTCAGGCACAGACGATCGAGCTCCTTATCAACCTGCTCGTCCTCGACGGTGACCAATGGCTTGGCGACCTTGATGCCCTCAAGCTCCGGCAAATCGAACTCCGGCATCACCTCGACCTCGACCTCGAAGGCCAGCGGCTTGCCGTCCTCCAGCTCGAGATCCGCCAACTGATCGGCGATCGGCTCACCGACCACCTTCAGCTCGTTGTCCTCGACAGCCTTCGCGTACGCCTGGCTGACGATCTGGTTCTTCGCCTCGCTCCGCACCGCGTCGCCGAAGCGCTTCTCAACCAGCCGCTTCGGTGCCCGACCCTTGCGGAAGCCGGGAATCTCGGCCTCGACCGCGAGCGTGTCCAAAGATTCGCCGAGGTGCGCCTCGATGTCGTCAGCCGACACCTCGATCGCCACTTTCTTGGCACACGGGCCGGCGTCGGTCACAGTGATGGTCGGGTTGAAGTTATCGTTCTGTTCGTCTGCCATCGTTGCAAATTCCATTCCGCAGCCGGTCCGGCAACGCTACACACGCCGCCCCTCGGCCGAAGTTCGAGGCCAAGCCTAGGTCTCGCCGTCCTGCTCGGCCGAATCACGGCGAACATCGCAAGCCCACAAGTCCACGCCCACGTCTCGAAACAGACCAGCGGCTCTGCTAGGCTCACCCTGCACGCCAGGCCCTTTGTTCATGTTCGGCCAGGCCCGAGAGACGCCGCGTTTGGCGGTAATCGGAGCGTCGGGATTATCGCGAGCAGATCTGCTGCGGCGTCCCCCCGCTCCCGTTGGAGTCATCGTCATGCCGTCACGCGTTCGCGCCCGCCGTAGCTCTACATCCGCATCGCACCTCGATCGCCTCGAGCCGAGGCAACTCCTCGATGCCGCCGGCGTTGCCCTCGACGCCGTCACCACCTTCATCACCGACACCGGAACCGACCCCGAAGCGCTCGTCGTCGCAGACTTCAACGGCGACGGCAGGCTCGACGCTGCCGTCCAACAAGACGACGAAAACAGCGTCCTCATCTTGCTCGGCAGAGACGACGGCCTGTTCGGCACGCCATCTGCCAGCATCCCGCTCCCTGTCTTCGATCCCCCCGGTCCCGGCGTCGCGACCTTCAACGGCGGCAAAGCCATGATCGCCGCGGATGTCGACAACGACGACGACATCGACATCATCGTCTCATCGCTCGACACGTCGGCCTTCTACATCATTCGCAACAACGGCAACGCCACCGTCTTCAACGTGCAGACCGTCCAGAACGCCTCACCCGGCGACGGCTACGACGACATCGCATACGTCGATGTCAACAGCGACAGCGCACCCGACCTCATCGGCATGGCTTCATTTGAGGATCGCGTCGAGATCTTCCTCGGCCTCGGCGACGGCACGTTCCAGACCACCTCCACCAACTTCGATGCGGGCGACCTGCCCCGCGATGTCGAACTCGCCGATCTCGACGGCGACGGCAGGCTCGACCTCATCACCGCGGCCGACAACGACGACGAGGTGCGTATCCGCCTCGGCGTCGCCGGCACGTCCCTTTTCGCGAGTGACTTCACGACGCTCGGCACGTCCGATCCGTTCGATATCGCAACCGCCGACCTCAACAACGACGGTCAGCTCGACCTCGCCGTCGCAAAGAACAACCGAAACAACTTCGCCGTCATCTACAACAATTCAACACCCGGCAACCTCGCCTTCACCGGCGGCGAGACGCTGGACTCCGGGTCATCCGCCACATCAGTCGCCGCAGGCGATCTCGACGCCGACGGTGATACTGAAGTCTACCGCACCGAGTCCAACGGCTTCGTCGATGTCATCCGCGGCGGCAACGGCGGCGTCCAAGCCGACGAAGCCTAT
>JBCCQU010000272.1:0-3760 GCA_039208875.1 Planctomycetota bacterium | reverse complement strand
TTCCAGGCGCTGCCCGGCGTCGAGACCGTGTACTCCAAGGCCGGCGTGCCTGTCGATTTCTACGTCGTCCGCGAGAACATCGAGGACACCTACGGCGGCATCGAACACCGGCTCACCAGCGACGTCATCGAATGCAAGCGGCTCATCTCGGCACCGGGCTGCGATCAGGTGCACCGCGAAGCATTCGAGACCGCCAAGCGGCTCGGCATCAAGAGCGTGCACTGCGGGCACAAGGCCAACATCATGAAGATGACCGACGGCCTGTTCCTCGAGCGCTTCCGCAAGATGGCTGCGGAATACCCGGACATCGAGACCGGCGACGTCATCATCGACGCCCTGTGCATGAACCTCGTGCTCCGGCCTCAGAACTACAAGATGGTCGTGCTGCCCAACCTGCAGGGCGACATCGTGTCCGACCTCGCAGCCGGTCTCGTCGGTGGGCTCGGCTTTGCGCCGTCGGCCAACATCGGCCACCACATCTCGATCTTCGAAGCGGTGCACGGCACGGCACCGGACATCGCTGGCAAGGGCATCGGCAACCCGACGTCGCTGCTGCTCTCGGGCATCATGATGCTGCGGCACGTCGGCATGATGAAGCAGGCTGCGATCATCGAGAACGCGCTGATCGCAACGCTCGAGCAGGGCGTGCACACCGGCGACTTCGGCCAGCACCTCGACACCGAGCCCGTCGGCACGCAGGCATACGCCGACGCGATCATCGCCAACCTCGGAAAAAACCCGACGACGCGCGACGCCACGCCGACCGACGGCGGCGACACCGCCAGCCTCACCCGGCCCGAGCGCCCGCGCGGCAACACGCTCATGCGCACGTTCGAGACCGTGAGCAGCGTGTTCGTTGGCTGCGACATTTACCTCGACACGCTGCTGAGCCCGCAGGAATTGGCAGAGCGATTGAAGGTCCTGTGCGCGACGACGCGCTTCGAGCTGACGATGATGTCGAACCGCGGCACGCAGGTCTGGCCGAGCGGCAGCATCTATACCGAGATCGTCGATTACTACCGCGTGCGTTTCGAGTTGCGGGACATGCACGACGCGCCGTCGCTGGGTCAGGGGCCGATCATCGCGCTGCTCGACAAGATCGCGGAGAAGTTCGGCGTGACCGACTTCCAGCCGCTCAAGCAGTTTGATGGCAAGCCGGGCTACAGCCTGGCGCAGGGCCAGTAAGTCGCGACGATCACGCGGCGTGTCACACGGAGATTTGTTGGAGGCAAGCGATGGCGAAGAAGGGCATCATCGGGCCGCTGGGTTTGGTCGGGGCGTCGTGGCTGATCGCGGTGCTTGCCGGCGGGCTGGCGTGGGCGATGCGCGAGGGCCATGTGACGATCCAGAACGTCGAGCCGCGTTGGCCCGTGCTCGTCGCAGCGATCGCGTTTCTGTTCGGCGCATTCATCATCGTCGTGCGCACACTGTTCAAGAGCCTCAAGTTCTTCGTGAGCTTCCTCGCGTTCCTCGTTGTCGTCGGCGTGGCTGCGGCTGTCATCCTGAACTGGGACCGCGTGGACGAATACATCGATGACGCGACCGGCTCATCGAGCGAGAGCGCCGCGGAAAGCATCGACGACGAAAGCTGACTCGAGACCGGTCAGATGTTGTTGCGATCGATGAAGCTCGGGCCCTTGCCCGCGGTCTTCTCGTAGTTGCCGTCGCTGGTCTTTTGATACTTCGTGAAACCGAGCTCGTTCAGTCGGCTATCGCTCACGCCCTGTTTCATGCCGGCGTCCGACCACTTGCCGGGGATCGTCGGCGCTTGCGGGATGCGGCGGACCGGCTTGCCCGACTCGGGATGCTTCGTCAGTGCATCTTCGCTCATCCGCTGCACGACCTCGAAGCACTCGCCGGTGCCGTTGCCCTGCTCATCGAGCACTTCATAGACGTATGTCGGCATGCGTGACTTTAGTCACGCAGCAACAGCGAACGCTCACAGTCCAATGCGTGCGCAGATTCAGGTCGCGCGGGCGTCCTTGATCTTGCGTTCCAGCGTCTCGATGGTCTTGAGCGCATCGGCATCACCCTCGCTCCGTTCCTCAACGACTTTGCAGGCGTGCATCACGGTGGTGTGATCTCGGCCGCCGAAGTAGCCGCCGATTTCTTCGAGCGAGTGCCGCGTCAGCTTGCGGGCGAAGTACATGCACATCTGCCGCGGCTGGGCGATGGACCGGTGCCGCTTCTTGCTCTGCAGGTCGCTGAGCCGAACGCCAAAGTGATCGGTCACGACGTTGATGATCTGCTGCACGCTGACGGTGCTCTGCCGCTTGCCGGGCACGGGGCCGAGCGCGATCTCGACGAGTTCCTCGTTGATCGGCACATCGCCTCGCACGGACAGATGGAGCTGAATCTTGCCGACCGCGCCCTCGAGTTCGCGTATGTTGGAGTCGATGCGATTGGCGATTGCGCAGGCTGCCTCGTCGGGCAGATCGAAGCCGCGGATGCGGGCCTTGGTCTTGAGGATGTGCACACGTGTCTCGAATCCGGGCGGCTCGACCGTGGTCACCAGCCCCCACTTGAAGCGGCTGACGAGCCGATTCTCGAGTGCCGGGATGCGCTCGGGTGGAGCGTCCGACGACAGCACGATCTGTTTGCTGGCTTGGTACAGCGCGTTAAAGGTGTGGAAGAACTCTTCCTGCGAGCGGTCGCGCTTGCCGAGGTAGTGGATTTCGTCGACGACGAGGACATCGAGATCGCGGAAGCGGTGGCGGAAGGCGCTCATCTCGCCGCCGCGGACCGCGGTCATGAACTCGGTCATGAAGTCTTCGCACGAGAGATACAGCAGGCGTGCGCTCGGGTTGTCCTTGAGGATGTTGAGGCAGATGGCCTGCAGCAGGTGCGTCTTGCCGAGGCCGACATCGCCGTGGATGAACAGCGGGTTGTACGCCTTGCCGGGGTTGCTCGCGACCGCGACCGACGCCGCGTGCGCAAGGCGGTTGCTCGGGCCGACGACGAACGTCTCGAAGCCGTTGTCCGGGTTGACGACGAGGCCCCGCTGGTCGACCTTGGCGGTCGGCTGGTGCTCGGGCGTGCGGACTTCGGCCGGCTCGTCCGGCCCGAGGAAACGGACTGTGAGCAGCGTGCCGGTGACAGCCTGGACAGCCTCGTTGAACTGGTCGTAGCAGAAGCTTTGCAGGTAATCGCAATGGGCAACGGATGTCGCGCGGAGCGGCAGCCGACCGTTCAGCGGCTCACTCGGCTCGAGCTCTTCCTCGAACCAGCGTCGGCAGAGCTGGGCGTGGTGCTGACGCAAATGCGAGAGCATCTTCGGCCAAACCTGGGCCGACCAATCGAGGCCCGTCGGTGCTGCGATGTGCTTGTCAGCCGACCGAGTATCGCCCTGCGTACGCAATGTGCGCGCACGCGGCGGTGTCTTCGCAGCTTCGTCGGTATCGAGGCCGTAGAGCGGCAGCGACTCGCCGTGGCGGTGCGATGCGTGCGGCGGCGTCGATTCGGGCGTGGCAGCGGTGTTTGCATCCGATGCCTCGATGTGCGCATCGGTGTGCTGCGTCGCGGCCGGATCGCGTTGGCCGGACAGCTCATCGGACCGTTTGCCGGACAGTTCGTTGCCGGCCGTTTTGCCGGACAGCTCGCTTCGCTCGTTCCCAGCTTTCAAGCCGACACCTCCGCGCCGAGTAAGCATAAAAATCGCCCGCTCGGTCTCTCGAGCGCCCGCGGCTTTCGTCCAAACCGAAGCGGGACGCCGGGACGCCGCTGCCGACGGGAGGCACTGCGGGCAGCCGATGGCGCGTCG
>JBCCQU010000271.1:0-3764 GCA_039208875.1 Planctomycetota bacterium | reverse complement strand
GCGCTCACGCTTAGCCTGCTCGGCATCCTCGGCATCGATACCGCATCCGGCGATACCTCCGGTACTTCGGGCGTGGCGTTGTCGTTCCTCGCCTGGAAGCAAGTCGTGTTCCTCATCGTCGGCATGCTGGCAGCCGTCGTCATCGCGTTGCCGCACGCTCGGCTCGTGCATCCGTACATCGCACCGGCATACACCGTGGTTGTGCTGTTGCTGTGCTTCCTGCTGATCGCACCCGACAGCATCGTGCCCCGCATCAACGGCACCAAGGGTTGGATCCCGTTCCCCGGCTTCAACGTGCAACCGGCCGAGCTCGCGAAGATCGCGGTGACGCTGGGCGTGGCTGCAAACCTGACGCGCCGGCGTGGTCCGCCGCGGGTGCTGGTCGCGTGCGTGCTCGTCGCGATCCCGATCGGGCTCATCGCGCTGCAGCCCGACCTCGGCACAGCGGCACTCTTCGTGCCGGCCCTCATCGCGATGCTTATCGCGGTCAGCGTCGATCTCCGCAAACTCTCGCTGCTGCTGCTCGCTGCAGTGCTCATCGCGCCCGCGGGCTGGCCCGTGCTGCGCGCGCACCAGCAGGAGCGCATCATCGCGCTGTGGGATCAGATACAGGGCGACCGCTCGGGCGAGCAGGACATCAACTTCCAGAGCTTCACAGCCCAACGGCTCATCGGGGCGGGCGGCATCGATGGTCTCGGCGCCGGCCCGGCGCGCGCACTCGTGCGGTACAACCAGCTCCCCGAGGCGCACAACGACATGGTCTTCGCGGTCATCACGGCACGCTTCGGCCTGCTCGGTGCGCTCGGTCTGCTCGCGGTCTATGGCTTGTGGCTGCTCGGCGTCGCGCTCACCGCCATGACATGCACGGATCGCTTCGCGAGGGTCGTCTGCATCGGTCTGGCCGCGTTCATCGCGGGGCAGGCTGTGATCAACATCGGCATGAACGTCGGCCTGCTGCCGATCATCGGCGTCACGCTGCCGTTCGTGAGCTACGGCGGATCGAGCCTGATTACCTGCTGGCTCATGACGGGGATCATTTTCAACGTGGCGATGCGTCGACCGATGAAGCAATTCTCGCCGCGGGCTGACTATCCTGAACGCAGTGACCGCATCAACGCCCACGCCGCTCTCGCCTCCAGCTAGCTTTGAAGCTGCGCTCGCCGAACTCGGCGTGCAGCTCGAGCAGAACGACGCCGAACGCCTCGGGCTGTATCTGGCATTGCTGTATCAGGCCAATGCCACGACAAACCTGACCGCGATCCGCGATCCTGATGAGGCGTGGACGAAACACATCTTTGATGCACTAACGCTGCTGCCTGTTCTGCAAGAGGTACCGGTCGGCGATGGGCAAGCGCGGCGGCTGCTCGATGTTGGCACCGGCGGGGGGGTGCCGGGCTTGCCACTTGCGATCGCTCTGCCCGATTGGCGATTCACGCTGCTGGACGCGACGCAGAAGAAGTGCGAGTTTCTGCGCGTAACCGCCGACGCGATCGGGCTGACGAATGTCGATGTTGTGCAGGCTCGGTGCGAGCAGGCCGGGCATGACCGCGGCCGAATCGTCGACGAGGGTGGCGTTCGGCGGCGCGAGGGCGCGCTGCGGGCGTCGTTCGATGTCGTCACGGCGCGCGCACTGGGGCGGGTGGCGGTCGCTGCCGAGCTGACGGTGCCGTTCGCGGTCGAGGGAGGGCTGGTGCTGCTGATCAAGGGCCAGAAGGCCGACGAAGAGCTGGCGGAGGCCAAAGCCGCGCTGCACCTGCTGCACACGCATCATGCGGGCACGGTCGATACGCCGACTGGCCGAATTGTCGTGCTGGAGAAGCAGCGGACGACGCCCAAGAGCTATCCGCGTCGGGATGGCGAGCCCAAGCGGAGCCCGCTGGGTGTGAGTAAAGACGCCGCGGCTCGCTGACGAAGGTTTGTTCTAGAATCGTCCGGTGCCCGACGCTGTCCTGCAGATCCTGAACGAAACGGGCCCCATCGCGGCCCTGCTCGGCGAAGGCTACGAGCCGCGGAACGAGCAGCTGCGCATGGCGAGCGCCGTTGCGCAGGCAATGGACGACCGGTCGCACCTGCTCGTCGAGGCGGGGACCGGCGTCGGCAAGAGCTTCGCGTATCTCGTGCCGGCGATGCAGCGATGTGCTGAGCATGGCGAGGTCGTGGTCGTCGCCACCAACACCATCAGCCTGCAAGAACAACTGATCGACAAGGACATCCCGCTGCTGCGAGAGGCCTTCCCGGATGACGAAGGGCAGGCGGCCGTCAAGCCCGTGCTGGTGAAGGGCCGCGGCAATTACGTCTCGATCCGCCGGCTCAAGCTCGCGAGCGCTCGGCAGGATCGGCTCTTCTCCGACGCCGCCTCGAAGCGATCGCTGCACGTCATCGAGGATTGGGCGTACGACACGGCCGACGGCTCGCTGGCGACGCTGCCGCAGATCGAGCGGCCCGGGGTTTGGGATCGGGTGCAGTCCGACGCTGGCAACTGCATGGGTCGGCGTTGCCCGCATCACGCCGAGTGCTTCTATCAGAACGCGCGTCGCCAGATGGAGGGCGCGAATCTGCTGATCTGCAACCACGCGTTGTTCTTCAGCGATCTTGCGTTGCGTGCGCGCGGCCGAGGCTTTCTGCCGCAGTATCAGCACGTGATTCTCGATGAAGCGCACAGCGTGGAGGATGTCGCGGCCGAGCACTTCGGCGTGTCGCTAACCGAGGGCCGCGTGTTTCATCTGCTGACGTCGCTGTATCAGCCGCGCGGCAACAAGGGGTACCTGCCGCATCTCGAGTTGGTCGCGGGCGACGCCTCGGTCGTCGAGAACGTGCTGCGGCGCGTGCTCGGCGCGGAGTCGGCAGCCCGTGATTTCTTTGACGAGTTGGCGGAGCTGGCCGCATCGCAGGATCTGCGGAACGGCCGCGTGCCAGCACCCGGCATGGCGGACAACCCGGTGACGCCCGCGTTCGGCGAGTTGGCGCTGGCGTTGCGGTCGCTCCGCGATTACGTCTCGCAGGATGCCGACCGCTTCGAGCTGAACGCGTATGCCGAGCGTGCGTCGCTGATCGCGGACTCGGCGGAGGTGCTGGTCGATCAGACGGCGGACGGCTGCGTGTATTGGGTTGAGTCGAACGAGCCGAGTGCGCGCGGCGGGCGTGGCATGTCGCGGCCGCAGCGCAATGAGTACCGCCGGGTGACGCTTGCGTGCTCGCCGATCGATGTCGCGCCGCTGCTGCGAGAGCATCTGTTCGGTGCTGAGCATTCGACGGTGCTAACGAGCGCGACGCTCGCGACGCGATCGATCGATGATGACGAGCCGGCTGAGCGCGCAGAGACGGCGTTCGCGCACACGATCGATCGGCTCGGGTGCGAGGGCTCGTCGACGCTGCAACTCGGCAGCCCGTTCGATCACGGTCGGCAGATGCGTGTGTACATCGATCGCACCATGCCCAACCCGAAGCTCGCGGGTGGTGCGCCGGGCAATCCGGCGCAACGCGAGTACGACCGCGAGATGACAGCCCGCGTGCTCGACCATCTGACGGAAACGGACGGCGGTGCGTTCCTGCTGTTCACGAGCTTCGCGCAGCTCCGCCGCATGCGCACGCTGCTGGTCGATCCACTGGCCGACCTGGGCATGCCGATGCTCGCGCAGGGTGTCGATGGCTCGCGCACGGAGATTCTCGCGCAGTTCCGCGAGGATCGGCGATCGGTGTTGCTCGGTGCTGCGAGCTTCTGGCAGGGCGTCGATGTGCGCGGCGACAACCTCCGCAACGTCATC
>JBCCQU010000270.1:0-3768 GCA_039208875.1 Planctomycetota bacterium | reverse complement strand
GTCGGCACCGTGACACGAAGCGTGCTCCCAGCCGGCGTGCCACCTCGGCTCATGAGCCGATCAGAGCCGAGAAGGGGAACGCGTAGCTCGCCAGATTGACGCTCAGGCGGTCCGCAACATCGGCGAATCGTGGGTAGTACTCATCGGCCGACCTCGCCAACTCGGCATCATCGATCCCGCATCGCTCGAACAGCGATCGCTCGGTCGAGTACAAGTCATCGACGATCGCACGGTCGGCCTCGATGTGGCTCTGGAACGCGAACGTCCTCAGCCCCGCGTGAAACGCCTGGTTCTCGCAGCGCTCGGAAGACATCAGGCGTGTGGCACCGGGCGGCAGCTCCGTGACCGCGTGCTCATGAGAGTTGAACCACCGCGTCCGCCATGGAACACCGGCCGTGATCGTGTCGGTCTGGCCCGCGATGACGACATCCACATCAACAAAGCCGGCCTCGGGCTCGTCGAGCTTGCCAACGCTGCCGCCCAACGCGAGCCCGATCAACTGGCAGCCGAGGCACACGCCGATGATCGGGAGCTCCGCGTCGTGCGCTCGCTTGATCAGATCGATCTCGTGCCGCATCCACGCCGAACTGTCGGTCGGCGATTGCGGCCCGCCGAGCACGATCAGCCCCTGCCGGCCGTCGAGAGTGACGTTCGCCGGATCGGGGTGCTTGTCGAGGCGCTGGACATCGAGCTTGAAGCCATGATCGCGAAGCGTGAGCCCGAGCCGGCCCGGTCGCCCAACGGCGCTGTGCTGGAGCGTGAGAATCGTTGCCATGCCGAGATGGTACGTCGCCACGACGCAACCCGCACCACAGCTCGACGCGGGACCGGGGTATCTCCATTCCCGAGAATCCCGGGGCACGGCATGCGGCACAAAAGCGTGCTGCGAATGTGAAAGCAAACTCACTTGTGATGCAGCCACAACTCAGAAGCACGCGCTACCCATTACTTATATTGGTTTCTTGCCGCACAAAGGCGGCTTTTCGCATATGCCGGCGATCATGTCCGATAGTGTCCTCGGGGCGGGACATCCAAGGACACAAATCGGCAACACGAGAGCCGAGACGTACGAGGTGAACGAGACGAGGGTCGAGTGTGATGTCAATTGGAACAACAAGTAGCGTCAAAATGCCATCGCCGGAGGCCGTGCTGCAAAGCCTCTGCGACGATGCGGGGTGCGAGATCGTGGTGCTCGAGCAAGATTGTCGCATCGCGTTCTTGAACACCGACGCCGTGCGCGTCTTCAATGCTCATAACGTCCAGTTGCCCGCAGCGCTGCACGACGTCTTCGGGGCGACCGTCGGCGACATGCTCCAGCAGCACGCGATCAACGCGCGCGCTGTTGGGGAGGTCGCCACCATCTATCTGACAATCCGCGGCCATGCCGCCCGTGTGACGCTGCGCCCATACGAGCACGGCATCCTGATGTGCATTGCTCGGTCGATGCGACCGCTCGACATCGATATCGAAGCCAAGCCGCTCCCGGGAGACCTCGGCAGATTGGATAGCCTCACGCCGCGCGAGGCCGAGGTGCTGGGGTTCATCGGCGAGGGCTATACCAGCGCCGAGATCGCCAAGCGTCTCAACCGCAGCATCAAGACCATCGAGTGGCATCGCGTCTCGATCGGGCAAAAGCTGCAGACCACCTCCCGCGTCGCCCTGGCGCTCGTCGCCCAGCAAGCGGGCCTGAGCAAGGTCGCCTCGCATGCCTGCCCCTTGCCGCCGGAGTGATGGCTCTATGCAGAGATAGCTGAGCGGAACAACTGCTCGGTCGGCTTCCGCCGCAGGCAGCCGGTAGGCTCCGGGCATGCCGAAGCCAGCGGTCTTCCTCGACCGAGACGACACCCTCATCGCCAACAGCTCCCTCGATTGGCCCGAGGGCACAACGCCCGGCGACCTCTGCGATCCATCCCGCGTGAGCTTGCTGCCGGGCGCCCTCGAGGGATGCCACCTGCTCCATGCCGCGGGGTTCTCGCTCGTGATGGTCACCAATCAGGGACTCGTCGCCCGGGGCAATGGCACCATCGACGATGTCGAGCGAACCAACCGCAGGGTCAGCGATCTGCTCACCTCCAACGGCACCCCACTGCTCACAGCAACCTACTACTGCCCGTATCACCCCAAGGGAACCGTCGAGCGATACGCGCGCGAGCATCCGTGGCGGAAGCCATCGGGCGGCATGATCGCGGCCGCTGCGCAAGATCTGGATCTCGACCTGCGTTCGAGCTGGCTCATCGGCGACGCGCAGCGCGACATCGACGCGGCACTCGACGCGGGCATCGCTGCGGAACGAACGATCCACATCGGACCGCCACGGGCGGACCAAGCAGCACACGATCAGTCCGCGCCCGACATGCTCGCCGCAGCCCTGATCGTCCTCGCGCATCGGACGACCGAAACCGGCGTTGTGACCGGCCGATTGACGGCCAGCTCCGCCTTGCACGCGCCCCTCGCCGATGCGTCGGTCCGGCGGATCGTCATCTCGACCGGGCACGCGATCGCCGAACGCGTCGGCGTCGATCTGACGGCGATCGAGGCCGACGATCATGGGGTGACCGTGTCGCTTCGCGGCACGCGAGTCGCGGCGATGGGCTTTCTCGCCGAGCTGCGCCGGCTCACCAACGCGTGGCATCGCAGCAAGCACGGCAACGAGCTCTGGCCGACCAACACGCCCGGCTCATCGGGCGATGGATGGCTCGACCCCCCGGGCCAGGCCGATCCTCGCTAGCGCGCGAGGTCCGATCGAGCGGGCGGCGCGTGTACGCTGCGTGATCCATGGACGACGCCGGGCATCTCAGAACCGATCGCATGTTGCGGCTGCTGATCATGTGCCCGAACTGGGTCGGCGATGCAGTCATGGCAACGCCGGCACTCCGGCACATCCGAGACTGCTTGCCCGGCGTGTTCATCGGCGGCTTCATGCGCCCGGGCATCGACCAGGTGCTCGATGGCGCGGGGCTCTTCGACGAGATCCATGTCGAGCGGGCCGGCGGTGTCATGGGGCCCAAGTTCGCCGCCGCCAAGCTCAGGCCGAGAAACTACGACACAGCGCTGTTGCTCACCAACTCCTTCCGAACCGCACTCACAGCGCGGATCGCGGGCATCCGCCGTCGAGTGGGCTACGACCGCGACGGACGGGGGCTGCTGCTCACCCACAAGCTCACGCCACCAACCCGCCCCGGCTTTCGGATCGGGCAGGCACGCTTCGCGCCCTGGCCCGCCGTCCACGCGTATTGGCACATGGCCACCGCGCTGCTCGATCCGGAGAGCCCGCAGCACGAGTTACCCGCCGACTGTGGCCCGCGCCTCGGCACGACCGAGCGCGATGAGCAGCAAGCCGAAGCGCTGCTGTCAGACATCGGGACCGATCGCTTCGCGGTGCTCGTGCCAGGCGGGAGCAAACCGGCGAAGCGCTGGCCCGCCGAACGATTCGGGCAGCTCGCGCAGCACGCGACCGATGCGCACGGCCTCTCGGTGCTGGCGAGCGGGTCACCCGCCGAGGCTGGCGTCTTGTCCGCCGTCGCGAACGCGGGCCCAGCACGTCCGATCACACCGCCATCTCTCGGCGCGCTCAAGGCCATCATCCGACGGGCCTCGCTGGTGGTTTCCAACGACACCGGCCCCCGGCACATCGCGATCGCCTTCGGCGTGCCAACCGTGAGCCTGTTCGGCCCGACCGACCACCGGTGGACGATCGTGCCGGGCGCTAGCGAGCAGATCATCCTTGCCGACCCCGCGTTCATCGAGGGCCTGCCCGAGGACGAGACC
>JBCCQU010000269.1:0-3778 GCA_039208875.1 Planctomycetota bacterium | reverse complement strand
GCGGAGCTATGTCCCTCTCGCGGAGACGTATCTTGAAGACGCCGATCCGGCGAACGACGCCCGCGCGGTCGACCTGCTTGAGGCGGTCATCCGGGGTGATGCCGGCGGGATCGATGGCGAGGCATTCTCCGATGCGTTATCCGCGATGGGCATGGTGCGGTACTACCGGGGCGAGTACCCGCAGGCGATCGAAACGCTTGAGGAAGCGGTGGTTCGGGCCGAGGACTCGCCGAGGCTGCTGCGACTGCGCTATCTGCTCGCGGACTCGTATCGCCTCGAGTCGGAATCGATCCAGCGGACGCTGGGGGAAGGCGCGGTTGCGCCGACCGTCGCGCGTGCCCTGCGGAATACTCGCGAGGAGCATCTCTCGAGGGCGATCGAGTTGTTTGCGCAGGTGCGCGATCAGGGCGGGGACATCCCGGCTGTTCGGCGCTCGGCGGCCGAGGACGTGTACCTGCGGAACGCGCACTTCTACCTCGGTGACTGCGCTTTCGATCTCGAGCGATACGACGAGGCGATCCGCTACTACGGCTTTGCGAAGGATGCGTACGCGGATGATCCTGCGTCGCTGATCGCGATGGTGCAGATCTTCAATGCGTACCTTGAGCTCGGCGATCTTGAGCGTGCGCGCACGGCGAGCGAAAGAGCGAGACGATTTTACGAGCGGCTTCCCGACACTGTGTGGGATGACCCCACGCTTCCTGTTGGGCGTGAAGACTGGGAACGATGGCTCGATTCGACATACGAGCTCGCGTCGCTGCGGGCCGCGAGCTTTGGTGAGTAGCGAGCGCACCGTCGGAGGACGGGCAGGAGAGGGTCAGGATGACCGAGACAACCGAATCAACCGGCACGACGGAGTCGACGCGAGGCTCACGGCTCGTATCTCTGCTGGATCAGCAGATTGACCTGTACGGCACACTCGATGAGCTGAGCAAACGTCAGCACGACATCGTCGAAACCGACGATACCGATTCGCTGCTCCGCGTGCTCGCCGAGCGGCAGTCGGTCATCAACCGCATCGCAAACCTCGCCCGAGCGCTCGAGCCGTTTCGTTCCGACTGGGATGCGAACGTGAACCGGCTGCCGGACACCGAGCGTGTGCGGATTCGGGCGAGGCTCGATGAGCTGGCGATTGTCATGGAACAGATCGCTCGGCGTGACGAGCACGATCGTGACGTGATCGAGCAGCGACGGTCCGCGATCGGCCAGGAACTCGGCGGTGCGAAGCGGACCGGTGTCGCGCTGTCGGCCTACGGCGGGCAGGCCCGCGGGCCGCGGTTTCAGGATCGCGAGGCCTAAGGCATGACCGCGACCGACTTCGACAACCCGGCCGCGCTGTCGCAGGCCGATCTTTCGCAGCTTTTCGCTGCGTTCAACGACGTCACTGTGAAGCTGCAGGACACGCACGAGAAGCTGACGGGCGAAGTTGCTCGGCTGCAAGGCGAGCTGCGCCGCGCGAACGACGAGCTCGAGCGATCGCGGAGGCTCGCAGCGCTCGGCGAGATGGCGGCGGGCATCGCGCACGAGATCCGCAACCCGCTCGGCTCGATCGGGCTGTACGCCGAGATGCTCGAGGCGGATCTGCCTCAGGGGCGTGAGCACGAGGTTGCGTCGAAGATCGTCTGCGCGGTGCATGGGCTCGATGCGGTCGTCAATGACGTTCTGACGTTCAGCCGTGAGATGCGGACTGAGCCGGTGTTGCAGTCATCGGAGGATGTGTTTGCGTGCGCGATCGATTCATGCCGCGACGTTCTTGGCGGGGTTCCTATTGCAATCGACGGTGATGTGCCCATCGAGGCAGATTCGACTCTTCTGCAGCAGGCCCTGGTCAACCTGATTCGGAACGCGGCGGATGCTGTACTCGAAGTTGAAGCCGGTGAGCGTTCGATCAAGCTCGATGCTCGACAAACAGTGACGGCAGATGGTGCTATCGCTGTCGCGCTTGCAGTGGGCGATACCGGACCGGGTATTCCCGACGAGGTTCGCGAGCGGATGTTCAACCCATTCTTTACAACGCGAGCCGCGGGCACGGGCCTCGGGCTCGCGATCGTGCACCGGATCGTTGACGCGCACGGCGGGGCCGTTCGCGTTGTCAACCGCCCGGCGACGCCCAAGGACCCGGGCGGCGCCACCATCGAGATTCTTTTGCCCCAAACCACCGCGCAGCCGGTCAAGGCCGACCCTAGGAGCGCAGCATGAAGACCGTTCTGGTTGTTGATGACAAGGAAATGATGCGCGACAGCGTCGGGTCCACTCTTCAGCGGGCCGGCTTCGCGGTCGTGACCGCTGCGAGCGGGCCAGCTGCGCTCACGGCGATTGCTAGCCGGCGTCCGGATGCCGTGGTCAGCGACCTGAAGATGCCGGAGATGACGGGCACCGAGTTGCTCGAGCGCGTTCGTGAGATCGACGCCGATCTGCCGGTTGTTCTGATGACGGCGTTCGGCACGATCGAGACGGCGGTGCACGCGATGAAGCTCGGGGCGTTTGACTACGTCACGAAACCGTTCCAGGGCGATGAGATCGTGATCACGGTGAAGCGTGCGTGCCAGCATGCCGGGCTGATTCGTGAGAACGCGCTGCTCCGTGCGGCCAGCAAGCCCGCGGCCGCGGCGGCGGCCGGTGATGAGCGCACGGGGCTCAATCGTTTGATCGGTTCGTCCTCGGGGATGCGTCGGGTTCGCGAGCAGGTCGCGGCGGTCGCGGACAGTCAGGGCACGGTCATGGTCGTGGGGGAGTCGGGCTCTGGCAAAGAAGTTGTGGCGAGGGCGGTGCACGAGTGTAGTTCGCGGGTGAGTGAGCCGTACTTGGCCGTGAACTGCGCAGCGCTGAGTGAGTCCTTGCTTGAATCGGAGCTGTTCGGCCACGAGAAGGGTGCGTTTACCGGCGCGGACAAGCTGCGGAAGGGGCGGTTCGAGCTCGCCGACCACGGAACGCTGCTGCTCGATGAGATCAGCGAGATTCCGCCGGCGTTGCAGGCCAAGCTGCTGCGTGTGCTGCAGGAGCGGGCGTTCGAGCGTGTCGGATCGAGCGTGACGATCGGCGCGGACGTGCGTGTCGTCGCGACCAGCAACCGCGACCTGCCGAAGTCGGTGTCGAAGGGTGAGTTCAGGCAGGACCTGTTCTTCCGGCTGAACGTGCTGCCGATTCACCTGCCGCCGCTGCGGGAGCGGTTGGACGATGTCCCGGAGCTCGCCGAGCACTTCATCGCCGAGGTGTGCGCCCGCGAGGGGATCGAGCCGCTGCGGCTGGAGGGCGACGCGATCGATCTCTTGACCAGCTACGCCTGGCCCGGCAACGTTCGAGAGCTTCAGAACATCTGCGAGCGGGCTGTCGTTCTCGGGCGGGCGTCGGGCGATGGGGTTGTGCCCGGATCGATGCTCGGCTCGTGGCTCGGCATGGGTGGCCAGGCGATGATGGTTGAGCCCAAGCCGATCCCATCGCTTAACGAGCAGGTGCGTGTCGATGCGGCCGTTGCCAACGGGTTTGTGAACGCCGCGGCGACGCTGGGTTCTGTTGAAGGCTCGAACGGCCACGCCAGCGCCGGCGCGCCCGCTCAGCAAGACCTTCGCACCATCGCGCACAAGCCGGTCACGCTGGAGGAGATCGAGCGAGAGGCCATCATCACGGTGCTCCAGCGGAACAACGGCCACCGTCAAAAGACCGCACGCAGCCTCGGCATCGGGGTGCGGACGCTGGGTCTCAAGCTGAAGAAGTGGAAGGAAGAGCAGATCGTGCCGGAAACCCTCTAGACCCCGAACGGGCGGGTTGGCTCGCGGTT
>JBCCQU010000268.1:0-3785 GCA_039208875.1 Planctomycetota bacterium | reverse complement strand
TGCCGATGCGCGACGGGCATGCGCACTGGCTGGCTGACGACATCGCGGCCCTCGATGAGCCGGGCGTGTTCGCCGTGACGAATGCTCACCTCGTGGATGAGCTGGAGCCGGAGCGGCCGGAGCCTGCGCGGCTTGCGCAGTACAAGCGGTCGGACTTTGCGAGCCTGAACTTCTCGCTCATGAAGGCATCAGCGTTTGGCGACGCGATGCGATTCTCGATCGGGCAGTTCATCGATCAAGGGTTCCGCGGCGAGTTTCCGTCGCACATCGAGTGCGAAGAGAAGTATCGGCGGGCGTTGATCGAATGGGGCTGGCAGCACTACTGCCGCGAGCAGGGTTTGACTACGCTCGTGCGGCCCGAATCGCTGTCGTGGATGATCTATCACATCAACAAACGCGACCGCAAGCTGCTGGAGTATCGGCGGCGGTTCCGGAAGCGGCTGGGTGTCGAGAAATACTTCGATACGCCGCGGTCGCTGTATCGGCCGCCGCACACGGGGCTGGGCAAGTTTGGACGGCGGATTGAGAATGCTGTGCGCACGATTCGGCGATCGATCGCCAAGAAGTAACCCGAATGGCTATGGCGCGAGTCGTTCGGCGAGACGCTGCCAGCCTTCGGCCTTGCCTCGGCGCTCGGCGAGGCGGATGCGGCGCCGTCTATTCCACGTGAACAACAGCGACTTGAGGTAACGGTGGCGTGCGCGGGCTGCTTGTTGCGTTGCGCGCGCGTGATCGTCGATCTCGCCGGCGACCCATTGCAGGGCGGGCTCGCCTCTGCAGATGGCGCCGCGGAGTTTGGCGAGGTAGGCCGCGGTTTGTCGCTCGGGCGGGATGACATGACCCATGCTGGCGGTGGGCTCGTACCAGATTTGCCAGCCGGCCTGCCGAACGCGAATGCACACCTCGGCGTCCTCGGCTCCGCATTCGAGATCAGTGCCGGTGCGGCCGACGAGCATGACTTGGTCGAGCCAGCCGGAGGCTTCGAGCGCTTCGCGGCGGACGCCCATGGACGCGCCCATGACGAAGTCGGTCGGTCGGTCGAGGAGGACGCGTGTCGGGCCGAGGTCCTGGTCGCCGAGCGAGCGGTGGTAGACGCGGGCGAGCGGCGTGGGGCCGGTCTGCCAGATGTTGCGGACGGGGCCGGTGACGATGCCGGCTCGGGGCTCGTCGGCGAAGACGCTGAGCAGGCCGGACGTCCAGGTCGGGTCGGGCAGCGTGTCGTCATCGGTCGTGAGCACGATCGGCTCGGTGGTTTGCGCGAATAGCGCGCGCATGGCGTTGATCTTGCCGGGCGTTGGTTCGTTCAGTAGTTCGACGGGCAATGCCCCCGGCGTGCGCGCTTGCTCGGCAGCAAAGGAGCGCACGACATCGGCGGTGTTGTCGGTCGAGGCGTTATCGACGACGACGAGTCGTGTGATGTGGAGATCGTCGTGATTGCGCGCGCAGGCTGCGATCGCGTGGAGGTTGGCTGGCAGTCGGGCCGAGCCGTTGAAGGTGCACAGGCCGATGGTGGCTTCAGACATTAGTGCTGTCCGGGCTGAGCTTGCGGGTGAGGAGTCGAAGTCGGGCCTTGGCGGGGATGGGCCAGCGGTGCGCGCGCATGGTGTCGAGGAGTTGGCGTGTGCCGGAGGCGGGGCCGCCGTGCTTGGCGATTTGTTTGATGAGCCAAGTGGTCGAGGCCTGCCAGTGCGCCGCGTTGTCGTCGTTGAGGTGTCGATCGAGCAGCGTGAGGTGATCGCCGATTCGGCGATGGATCATGCGCGGCGAGGTGAGGT
Organism: Planctomycetota bacterium; assembly: GCA_039208875.1. Lineage (GTDB taxonomy): Bacteria > Planctomycetota > Phycisphaerae > Phycisphaerales > UBA1924 > JBCCQU01. Next base: position 2,010 of record JBCCQU010000268.1, on the reverse strand, counting down.
TGGCTGAAGTGTGCGGATGGATGCGCACGCGGAGTGCTGTCTGTGAAGAGACGGCGATGGGGCCGACGGCGGCGGCTCGGGTGAGCATGTCGCGATCTTCGCCGATCCAGATATCCTCGTCGAACCGGACGCGGGCTTCGGTTGCGGGCGGGCGGAGCAGCACGCCGGACGCGCCGAAGAGACCGATGGGTTTCCAGAGGTCGCTGGTGTTTGGCAGTGCTCGGTCGGCCCAGTGTTCGGGCACGGGCTTTCGCTGCTCGGTGTTGTCGGGCAGTACGTCTGTGCGCGCAGCGACGACGGCTGAAGCATGGAGACGATCGCCGAGATACATCGCTGCGAAAACGCCGGCGGTGACGAGTTCGTCGTCGTCGTCGAGCAGGAGGATGTGTGGCGTGCGCGCAGCATCGAGGCCGGCGTTGCGGGCGGCGCTGGGACCGGTGGCCGATCTGCGGATGAGATCGATGCGGCTGTCGATTCGGGCAAGTCGTGAAGCTGGGATCGGTTGCTCGGCGTCATCGACGACGATCACTCGGGCTGTGTTCGACACGGCGAGGGCAGAGCGAATGGCGGCTTCGAGCGTCGGGGTGCCGAGCGTGGGGATGACGACGGTGATCGGTGGTGCTGCGGGCTGCACGGGCGTCAGGATATCGGGGCGGCGTGGCTTGGCTGTCGCCCCTAGTGTTGCCGGATGACTGAGACCCCCGGCGATGACAGTGCGAGCAAGGTGGATGAAGCGGTGGAACGCGACGGTCCGTCGTCGGCTGACGATCTGGTGACCGATGCGACGTTCGAGAGCCGGGCGACGGGCGATCCAGAGGCGGTTCGGGCGTTTGCGATCGAGGCGGCGCGGCTCGCGAAGGACGACAAGTGCTTCAACGTGTGCGTGCTGGATGTGACGTCGAGCAGTCAGGTGACGGAGTACATCGTGCTGGCGAGCGGCACGTCGGAACGCCAGATGCGTTCGACGCTGGATCACATCGCGGAGCTTGGCGAGTCACGGGGTGCGAGCGCGTTCCGTGTGAGTCGCGACGATAGCGCGTACTGGTTGCTGGCTGACTTTGTTGATGTTGTGGTGCACCTGTTTGAGCCAAACGCCCGGGCGTATTACGACCTCGAGATGCTTTGGGGCGATGCGCCGCGGGTGGATTGGCGTCGGCCGGGCGAAGCGGATACCGGCGTCGATCCCGAGACCGGTGTTGGGGAGAACGGCTAGCGATGCTGCGACGAGTGCTGCACAGCAAGATTCATATGGCGACGGTGACGGCTGCGCTGCCGGACTACATGGGCTCGATCACGATCGATGCGGATCTGATCGAGGCGTGCGGGCTGCGTGTGTCGGACTCGGTGCTGGTCGCGAATTGCCGGAGCGGTGCGCGGTTTGAGACGTATGTGTTTCGCGGCGAGCCGGGATCGAAGGCGATTGAGCTGAACGGTGCGGCTGCGCATCTTGTGGAGCCGGGCGATCGTGTGATCATCATTCATTGGGCGATGCTCAATGATGCGGAGTACGCGGATCATCGGCCGAAGGTGCTGTTGATGAACGAGGACAACAGCGTTGCCGATGTGATTCGGTACGAGCCGTTCGCGGGTCACCCGCCGATGCGAATCGATGTCTGACGCGGCGGTGGTCGCGGTCGGCCTGGGCGATCGTTCGTACGAGGTGCGGATCGGCGCGGGGTTGCTGGCCGGGGCTGGTGATGCAATCGAGGAAGCGATGGGCGGCGGCTTTGGCCGCTGTCTTGTTGTGATCGATACCGGTGCTGCGGCGCACGCGGCGGCGCTGGTGGAATCGCTTCGTGCGCGGGGCACGGTGGTGACGGAGGTCGAGGTCGAGCCGAGCGAAACAGATAAGTCGCTCGAGACGTTTGCGAGACTCGTGACCGCGGCTGCGAACGCGGAGCTTGAGCGCGGCGATCCGGTGATCGCGGTTGGTGGCGGCATCGTGGGGGATATCGCTGGGTTTGCTGCGGCCAGCTACAGGCGTGGTGTTCCGGTGGTGCAGTGCCCGAC
>JBCCQU010000267.1:0-3791 GCA_039208875.1 Planctomycetota bacterium | reverse complement strand
GTCCGACAGCTCGCGCGCCGATTCGGATATCGCTTGCACAGCTGCGACTTGCGAGCCTTCTTTGACCTTGGACTTCAGCAGTTGTGCCCGGGCTCGGATGACCGTGAGCGGGTTGTTCATCTCGTGCGCTGCGCCGGCTGTCACGCGGCCGAGCTTGGTCATCGCTTCTTGCTCGGCCCGTTCCGCCTCGGTCTCGGCCATCTCGCGATTCGCTGATGCGAGATTCTGCACGCTCTGCTCGCGTTGCTCGGCGTACTCCGCATCGGACATAGCCCGCTTCCACACCGCCACCAGCGATGACTGGGCTTCGGCGTCGGGTATGTCTGCCGTGGTGACGACCGCGGACGTCGGACCGATCTGCGCAACGCGGGCGTCATCGGCAAAGCCAAGCCCCGCAGCCGACAGAGCCACATCGACGACGCGCGACGGCGCGAATGGACGCTTGCCCTGCAGCACGTCGGCCAGCGTGACGCCTTCATCGGGAGCCGGCATCGTGTGCAGTTCGGGCGGCGCGGTGCTGCGATCGCCGGGCACAACGACCATCCACGCGCCGTCCATATCGATGAGCCCGGCCCATGACGCATCCGAGCCGGTGAGCACGCGACCAGAATGGCACGCGGCTGCCAGCACCTCCGCAGGTGTGGTTCGCGGCGAGGAATCGGTAACGAAGGCTTCGACCGCTTCGAGCGTGCGCACGGCTCGCCCCGATCGACGCGCACCGGCTTTGAGCGCAGCGTTCGACTGTGCAAGCCGAAGATTTGCATTGGCGATCGATTCGAGCAGCAGCTCTCGGCAGGCTGTGTCATCGACGCCGAGCAGCTTGCAGCGATCGACCACTTCGTCGTGCAGACGGGCCGCCGCCCAATCGAGGGACTCGGGCGAGAGGCCGATCTCTCGCGACAAGCGGTCGATATCGGGCAGTGCGCCGTGATCGCCCGACCAGCCGATGTGCAACTGCCGCGCGAGTGTGTGCGCGACGCCGATGAGGCCGATGAGCTTGGCGTTGTATGCGGGCGGGATCACGCTGGCCGGTTGGCCGTGAAGCCACATGACGCCGATGAGATCGTCGGGCAGACCCCACAATTCGCCCACGCGCTTGCCGGCCTGATGATGATCCATGCCGATTATCGAGCGAGCAAGCCCCGCGGTGTTCTCGTGGCGTCGCTCCGCGAGCGAGATGACCTTTGCGTAGCCGCCCGGGAGCGCGACCTCGAGCAACAGCTTGCCGAGATCAGCGAGCAGGCCCGCGACAAACGCTTCTTCGGCGCGCACGCCGATGCCACCGTTCGCCTTGGCAAGGAGCTCGGCAGCGCAGGCAACGCCCAGCGCGTGCTTCCAGAACCCGACACGATTGAAGCCGGCTTCGGCACCATCGCGTGGCGCTGGTCTGGTCGTGGTCGCGTTTGCAGCTCGTTCTGCTTCGGAATCGAGCATCTCGAAGACCGCCACGCTGAGCGTTGCGGCACGCACAGCATCGAGCCCGAGCATGAGGGCAGCCCGTTTTACAGTCGTGATATTGCCTCGTATGCCGAGGCCGGCTCGATTGCACAGGCCGAGCACCCGCGTGGTGAGGGCGGGGTCTGCCTCGATCAGCGGGATAATCTCTTTGAGATCCGCGTCTTCAGCACTGGCGATGTCGAGCAATCGCGTCGCGACCGGGCTGAGCGTTGGGAGCTGTTCGAGTCGGCGGAGCAGCAAAGCAAGCCGTTGCACCTCTGCCTTGCTGGCACGCGTCGCGGTGGTGCCGTCGTGGCCGTGGCTCGGATGCAAATCGTTTGCTAGTTCGGCGACGGTCATCGCGTCACTCCGAACTAGCCGGCATCACGCGACTGTGTTCTGCCAATCAGTGACTCAACAGCGTTCTCGAGCTCATCGATGTCGAACGGCTTCTTGAGAAACAGATCCGCGCCCGCTGCGAGCAACCCTTCGATCTGATCTCGCTCGACGACACCTGAAATCAGGATGATGCGAGCCGAGCCGAGTGTGCGGTGTTCGCGGAGTCGGCGGATGACGAGATCGCCGTTGATATCGGGCAGCATGAAGTCGAGCAGGATGACGTTGGGCTTGAAGGCCTCGGTGGCGACACCCGCGTCATAGCCGGTGCTCACGCACTTGAGTTCGTACTGGTCGCCGTTGCCGAAGATCTCTTCGAAGACCGCGAGGATCTCCGGGTCATCGTCGACAGCGAGCACGCGTGGCCGTCCGGCTCCGAGGATGTCCGAGGGGATGCTGTTCGCCTCCATAAAGGCGAGCAGATCGGCTCTAGGGATGCGTCGGAACTTCGAGCCCGGCACTCGGAAGCCGCCAAGCCGGCCCGCGTCGAAGCCGCGGATGATGGTCTGCTGGCTCACGCCGCACACCTCGGCCGCTTCCCCGGTCGTAAAGATTTGCTTGTCCGACCAACGGTCGGCGTCGCTCGTCATAACGCATCCCTGGCTTGCTGTGGGGTTGGTCCGTCAACCCGTCCAAGCTCGTATCGACGCACAACCGACCCAACTTCACATCACTCCGACGGTTGGCGGCTCAAAGCGGACGATCCGTTTCGCAATATGTGTGAGGACTAAACCCCACCATCTCGCGCAGAAACCGCGCGGTCGATTGGAGGATTTCCGTTCGCAGGGCACACGAGATGGTGTTCGCCTTCGGGCTAGACGGTTGCCTCGGTTTGCTCCGCACGATCGGCGCGGGGCCGGGTGCGGTGCACCTGCTCGGGCCCCTTGGGCTCGATGCCGCGAGCGACGAGGTGCTCGTGCCACGCCTGCACGTGGACATCCCAGAAGTGCTCGAACGAGTTGCGGATGCTGTAGGTCTGCATGAAGGCGTGCGCCGCGTCGCCCATGGTCCGCCGCTTGTCGTGGTCGCTCAGCAGCAGCGCGATGTGGTCGGTCCACGGCCCGCGGAGCGCCGCGGTTCCCTGGTCGGATTCGCCCGGCAGGACGAAGCCGGTCTCGCCGTGCCGAACGACTTCCTTCGGTCCGCCGACATCGCTGACGAGCACCGGCAGGGCCGACCCTTGGCTTTCCATCACGACCTGGCCGAGTGTGTCGGTCGTGCTTGGGAAGACGAACATGTCGCACGATGCGTAGATGCGGCTGAGTTCTTCGCCGTGCCGGAAGCCGAGGAAGTGCGCGCCGTGCTTTTTGAGTTCGCCTTCCATTTTCTTGCGATACGGCCCGTCGCCGACGATGATGAGTTCGGCATCGACGCCGGCTTCCTTTGCCCGCTGTCGAGCCTCGGGCCATGCGCCGGTGAGCAGAGGCAGGTTCTTCTCGATGCTCACGCGGCCGACGTACAACGCCTTGACGCTGTCGCGCATCACGCCGGGATACTCCGACCACGCATCGACATCGCGGAAGCGACGATCGAACACGGTGGTATCGAAGCCGGGCATCAGGCTTACGGTGCGCTCGCGTGGCAGGCCGAGACGCTCGAGGGCCGCGACGTAGTCGTCGCTCCGCGTGAAGATGGAGTGGAAGGGCGAGTAGAAGAACCGCATGAAGCCGCGGCACATCGACGTGAACGCATGATCTTCGAACAGATGATCGACGTAGGCTGGGAAGTCGGTGTGATACACGCCGAGCACCGGCACGCGCAGCATCTTGGCTGCCACATAGCCCACCAAGCCCACCGGCCCGGGCGTCGAGATGTGGATGCAATCGGGCTGGTGCTTATCGAGGTGGCGCAGCATCGGCACGAGCGGCGGCAGCACAACGTCGAGATTGTCGTACCGCGGGATGCTGGTCGCGAACGCCGGATTGAAGTTATGGATGTTCGGCAGATCCGGCACATCC
>JBCCQU010000266.1:0-3816 GCA_039208875.1 Planctomycetota bacterium | reverse complement strand
GTCGCGACGATGGCACCGGCAGCGATGATGAGCCGAGAACGCTTCACGATTCACCGCCGTCGCTGTCGGTGGCATCTTGCGGTTCGGGCGGTGGTTGCAGTTGGCTGCTGCGGGCGACGAGGTTGAATGTGGGTCCGGTGTCGGGGGCTGTGTTCTCGACTCGGTAGAGATCGTCGTTGACGATGGCGGCACGGATCGCGAGTGCTGCGTCGCGGGAACGGGTGGCGCCGCGGATATCGAAGCTGGCGACGCCGCCGCTGATCCATGAGCCGTCGGCGTAGGAGCGCGAGCTTCCGCGTTCGAAGCCGACGCCTCCGGTGAAGCGTCCGGTGATGCCGGCGAGGCGTGCGTTGCCGTCGGCCGGGAGGTGCATCGCGAGGCGTTCGAGGTGATAGAGCCAGTCGGGCGAGGTTGCGTGCCAGCGCTCGGCGTGCTCGGCGGTCGCTCGGAGGCGGGTGAGTTGGCGGTTATCGACCGACAGCTCACGGAAGGTATCGAGCGCGGTGTTGTAGTCGGCGCGGGCGTCTTTCATCTGCAGATTGCCGATGGTCCAGCCGATGCCGCCGGCTGCGATGAGACCGAGCACGGCGAGCAGCACTGCCTGGCGCTTGGCTTGGAAGCGGTCGGGCGCGCGACGGGGGGATGCGAGATTGATGAGACTTTCGGGGGCGGTCTGCAGCAGCAGAGCCATGCCGAGGAGGGGCGCGAGCTGTGCGGCTTCGGTGGGCGGGCCGGTCTTGCTGAACTTGATTGATGCCGGCAGAGGGAGAGCGTTGGCTGGCAGATCGAGCGCTTGGCTGCAGGCGTCGGCGATGTTGCGTTCGGTGTCGCTATCGCCCAGCACACGAATGGCTGCGATGTCGGGCGCGTCGGCTGCGGCGCGGGAACTCATCCACGTGCGCTTGGCTTCGACAGCGATGCGATCGGGCGACGGCTCGCCGCCGGGGAGATCGATGCCGCGGGAGTGCAGGATGTTGCCGTTCGCGATGATGGCAAGCTCGGCGGCGCGAGGCGTGACGCTTATGGCAAGGATTGGTTGGTCGGTCGTTCGGTCGGTTGTTTCGTCGGTTGTTTCGTCGGATTGGGCATCGGCGAGGCACGCGGTGCCCTGGCTGCGCACGCCAACGACGGGGACCTTGACGCCGGCGGCTTGCACAGCGTCGCGAGCCCAATCGAGCGTGGCGACCGGCACAGCGGCGGCTAGCACGGGCCGATCCGCGGTGTCGGATGCTGGCGATCTGTGCCGGCCGACGACGAAGTCGACCGCGGCTGCGTCGAGCGGAATGGGCAGCTCGCGCGACAGACGCAAGCGAACAAGGCCGGCGAGTTCGGCGATATCGGCATCGGCTGCGATGGGTAGCGTGAGCGGCTTGAGGATGACGCTGCCGCGCGGCACAAGGACGGCTGCGGACTTGGCGTTGACACCCGCGGCGCGGAGCTCCGCCTTGAGCCATTCGCCGACGGAATTTGCATCTGCCGCGTCGACATCTTCTGGCCGGGAGCCGGTCGCCCAGTTGCGCACGCGGACGGCGCCTCGCGACGCGCTGAAGGACACAGCGCTGAAGCGATCGGCTTCGAGAGCGATGATGGCGTCGATGGACTTGGCGACGGCGCGGGCCGGCTTGGTGGTCATGGCTGGGGCTCCCGCGTGTTCCATCGGCCGATGCGGCGATCGACGGCCTGTGATTGCGTTGGCTCGGCTGGTGTGTCGGCTTCGGCTTCGACTGATGAAGCAAACTCGGTGCGGCGATCCGTGAACTCTTCGCGGCGACCGGCAGATGACCGCTCGTCGCGGGCGGTGGTTGGCTCATCATCAGCGAACGCGTCGAGCTCGGACTGCTCAAACTCGGCTGCGAAACCTTGCTCGAGCATGTCGAGCCAATCGTCGTCGAGAGAGACGACAGCGTCTCGCTGATCGACGTATAGGGAGCGGGCGAGCGGCAGCAGTGTGACATCTCGGAAATACGCGACACGAGGGCGCTCGGAGGCGATGTCGATCACCGCTTCGTACACGCGACGACCGCGGAGCTGCGAGGCCTCTGCGAGCTGACTGAGTTCGGCTTCGAGCTGGCTCGATGACGCGGGCTCTCGGCTTGCGAAGCTGTCGCCAAAGCGAGGATCGTCAGTGAAACGCGAGTCGGGCTCGTCGGTCGCGTCCTCGATGCCGACCTCGATGCGCACACGCCACTGCAGCGAACGCGTGGTGATGAAATCGACGGCGGTCTGGAAGGCTTCGGGCGTTACGGCACCGGTGAGGACGGGCCAGACGACGTCGCGGCGGGTTTGCGGGTCGAGCGTCTCGCGGGTATCGGCGATCGAACGTGCTGAGGCATCGTCGAAGCCGGGCACGGCGGCAAGGACTTCGATAGACGCGGTGTTGATATCGACGAGGCCGAGCACGTACTCGTCGTCGGATGTTGTGAAGACATCGAGGACTTGCGTCCAGTCATCGGTGCCGACATTGAAGCGGCGGAGTTGCTCGATGATGCTGGACGGCTTATCGAACGATATGCCCGCAGCAAACAGCCCTCGCACGACGCGGGCTGTTCCGCGGTCGTAGCGATCGGCGATCGCCTGACCGAGGCGATCGGACCACGGCTGATCGAGGTTGATGCGGCGATTGCCAGCGTTGTCGCTGTCGCCGTCGAGGCCGGCCTGCACGTTGGCATCGGCCGAAAAGACGGTGAGCACGTCGACGAGTGCGGATGTTGCGATCGGTGTTTCGTCGACCTCGCTCACTTGCGTTTGTGACGGTGGCGCGTCGTCGGTCGGCATGTCGATATCGAAAGCGCGGAGATCATTCGCGCCGACGCTGGCGCCGTAGAGAAGCTCGGGCGTGACGCCGTCTACGGACGCGAGTTGTTCGACGCTGAAGAAGGGCCGGGCTTCGATGATGCGATCGACGAGGGTTGGTGTGAGGAGGCCGAGGGCTTCGAGCGATTCGCGTGGTACGCGGTTGAGATCGAGCTTGGCGGACTCGCTGAAGATCTCGCCGTCGGCGTCGGGGGTCAAGTCGACAAGGCGTGCGATGCCGACCTCGGCGTCGGTCTCGAAGATGATCCATTGCGACGGGAGATCGGGCTGCTCGCCTTCGAGCAGGGCTTGTCGCTGGCTCGCGAGTTCCGTCGTTGCAGCCAGCATGCCGGACGACGCAAGGGCGCGGGCTTGCGAGCTGCTGATCGCGACGCTTGCTTCGTCGATGCGCGCGCCGGCTGTCGTGAGCGTTGTCGTGGCAGCGACGACGCCGAGGACGGCGAGCAGGAGCACAGCGGGCAGCACGAACGCGCGGCGTAATGATGTTGCGTTGGGAGTCATGAGCCGCCGCCTTCGGCTGCATCGGGGATCGCGATGACGCGGATGCGTGTGGGCGGCGTTGGCTGTTCTTCGATCTCGTCGTCGGATTGCTCGGTGTCGCGTGCAGCGCGAGGATCGAAATCGGCGTTGATGTCGTCGAAGTCTGCGTCGGCGAAGTCGCGGTCGAGGGCTATCGACTGATCGAAGGTTCCGGTCGCCGTCGCATCGCGGCGTGGTTGCACGGTGAGTTCTGTTCGGTCGGCTTCACCGACCCAGACCGCGATCTCGACGAGTGCTGGTAGCGTGCCGGTCGATGAGCTATCGAACGAGGACGACCAACGGTTACCGTCGAAGTAACGCAGGCTGAGTTCGTCGATGCCGCGGGCGATGACTTCGGGCTGACTGGCGTTGCTGCCGGAGTGGCGAACGACGGAGACTTCTCGCTCAGATTCGTTCCACGTGATTTCGAGCAGTTGAGCGTCACCGAGGCCGGCGGCCTGGTTTGCGACAGGTGTTCTATCC
>JBCCQU010000265.1:0-3823 GCA_039208875.1 Planctomycetota bacterium | reverse complement strand
CTGCAGCAATCTTTGTTCCAGTGACGTCACTTGCCGACATAGAGGCTCCTCAACATCCGACGCGTCGTAGCGAATAAAGGCACCGCGGCGGAAGCCCCAAGCTACAGCCGCCACGCCGATCGCACCAGTCGGCGGATGCAGTGACGCGACGCAGCCGTTGCGGTGTCGGCCCGCTGGATCGCTGCAACCCGCTACGCTCGCACGCAATGTTCCTGCTCTGGATCTATCTGGCTGTCGCGGTGGGGGTGTCGTTCCTCTGTTCGCTGGTCGAGGCGTCGCTGCTCAGCATGCCTCGTTCGCACGTCGCGTTGCTGGCCAAGGGCGGCTCGTGGGTGGGCCGCGAGATCGACAAGATGAAGTCGTCGATCGATCGGCCGCTGGCTGCGATTCTCACGATGAACACCTGTGCGCACACCGTCGGCGCTGCGGGCGTCGGTGCTCAGTCGCTCGAAGTCTTCGGCGAGGCGTGGGTCGCGCTCACCAGCGCGATTCTGACGCTCGTCGTGCTGGTGTTCAGCGAGATCATCCCCAAGACGATCGGCGCGACGTACGCGTCGGCGCTCACGCCGTTCACGGTGCTCACGGTCAAAGGCATGATCTTCCTGACCTGGCCTCTGGTGCGCGCGCTCGACTTCGTCAGCAAGATTTTCAAGGGCGATCACAAGGGCGAGGAACTCACGCGCGATCAGATTTCGGTGATGGCGGAGATGGCCGGGGCGGCCGGCGTGCTCAAGCGCAGCGAGCACTCGATGATCGAGAACGTGCTTGCGCTGGCCAATGAGCGAGTGGAATCGATCATGACGCCGCGGACCGCGGTGTTTATGTTGCCCGCGACCATGACCGTGACCGAAGCGATGGCTGAGGACAACTTCCAGCGGTTCAGCCGAATCCCGGTCTTCGGCGACAGCCCGGATGACCTGCGTGGCGTGGTGCTGCGGTACGACCTCTACGAAGCTGCGCGCAACGGCGACGGCGACAAGCCGGTGTCCGACATGCTCCGCAAATTGCGTGCGGTGCCCGAGACAGCGCCGGTGCTCGGCGTGCTGGAAGAGTTCGGCCGGCACGGACACCATCTGTTCCACGTCGTCGACGAGTACGGCGGCACCGCCGGCATCGTCACGCTGGAGGATGTGCTGGAGACCGCACTCGGCCGCGAGATCGTCGACGAGACAGATCCGGTCGCCGACATGCGTACGCTGGTGGAACGTCGCGACGACGTGGCCGGCTGACCACTGCGTTCAGCGTCGGTAAGTGATGCGTGCCTTGGTGAGGTCGTACGGCGTCATCTCGACCGTCACGATGTCACCGGGCAGGATGCGGATGCGGTGCTTACGCATCTTGCCGGAGAGGTACGCGAGGATTTCGGTCTCGGCCTCGTCGGGCAGGCGGACCTTGAACATGGCGTTCGGCAGAGCCTCGATAACCGTGGCGTCGAGGGTGAACTTGTCGTCCTGGCTGCTCATGAACGGCTGCTCGTCAAGGTCATGCTCCAAACTCCGCGGCGGAAATCGCAAGGCCGCGGCCGCTGTGTGCCCGCCTCAACCGATGTCGCACGACACGGCTCGCGGGTTGCGATAATAGACACCCCAGTGGCTTGGCGAGCGGGTCGTGAACCCGGCTAAAGTCTGGGTCCCGCATCGCCAACTATCGAGGCTTCCATGGCTGAGACGCTGCCGCACGCGACAAGTGAGTTCGAGAAGGTTGACCGCGTTGCCCATCTGCCGCATCGGCCGCGCGTCCTGCTCGGCAAGATGGGCCTCGACGGGCACGATCGCGGTGTGAAGGTTATCGCGCGCGCGCTTCGAGACTCCGGCATCCACGTGATCTACTCGGGGCTTTGGCAGACGCCGCGATCGCTGGCGGTGTCGGCCCGGGATGAGGATTGCGATGTCGTCGCGGCCAGCATGATGTCCAACAGCCATCTCAAGCTCGCGCCGATGCTGCTGGGTGAGATGCGCGACGTCGGCCGACCCGACCTGCCGATCTACATGGGCGGCATCTTGCCGCAGGAAGACCTGCCGGCGCTCGCCGAGGCCGGCATCAAGAAGTGCTTCACGACCGGCACGGGATTGCTCGACATCGTCGAGGCTGTGCGCGACGCCGTCGTTGAGCGCGCAGCGGTGACGGCATCGAAGCATCCGACAGCTCAGCTCGCCCGCGATATCTCGCTGACGCACGACGGCGTGACGGGCGCCAACGGCGTGCGTGCCGATGCTCCGCGTGCGAGGCCGAAGCGGGTGATCGGTGTGACCGGCTCGCCGGGTGCTGGCAAGTCGACGCTCGTGGCACAACTTGTGGGCGAGTACGCCCGGCAGAGCAACGAACGCAACCTCGGGCGGTGCGCGGTGGCGGCGTTCGATCCCAAGAGCCCGATCACGGGCGGCGCGCTGCTGGGCGATCGGCTGCGGGTCGATTTCAACACACTCGACGAGGCTGTGTTCTACCGGTCGCTCGCGATCGGTGGCGAGGATTACGCCTCGCTCGATGCTGTGCTTGAGCTGATCGGCGGGGCTGAGCATCCCGAGCCCGCGGGCGGCAGCAGCAAGTACGAGACGGTGTTTGTGGAGACGGTCGGCGCGGGCCAGAACGAGACGAAGATCCGCGAGCATGTGGACATGACGGTGGTGGTGCTGACGCCCGGCATGGGCGATGCGGTGCAGATGGACAAGGCCGGCATTCTCGAGATCGCTGACGTGTTTGTTTGCAACAAGGCCGACCACCCGGGCGAGAACGAACTTGTGCGCGATCTGCGCGACATCGCCGGTCGTCGGCCGATCATCGAGACCGTGGCCACGCGTGGCCAGGGCGTGCCCGAGCTGCTTGAAACGGTGCTGCGGTAAGCGTCTCGATCTGCGCGGGTTGCATCACTCGCCGAGCATGAGCGGGTTGGCGGTCAGAACCCCCCGTCTTGACCGAGGAGCTCGGCCAAGCCATCGATACCGATTCCATTGATGATCAGGATGATCGAGAGGACGAACGCCACGATTTGCGAGAAGTAGAGCATGCGCAGAATCGGGCGGCCGTCGAGCTGAGTGAGTGCGTAGGCGACGGCGAGCCCGAAGCCGATGATTCCGCCGCAGAGGTTGGTGACGAGAATGGCGATGCCCCAACCGGCGTTGTCATCCTGAAATGCTGCGATGATCATCCAGATCCATGCGACATATGAGAGGATGATTCCCAGCAGAAGACCAACGCCGAACAACGACTCATCGACGAAGCCTAAAGCTGTGACACCGACTTGAGCGAGCAAGAGCAGTAAGCCAAAGACCGGCTCCGGAATATTGATGCTCCGGCCGCCGCCGCCACCGCCGTCGCCCTTCTCGACTTCGATCTTGGTCTTGATGCGTTGGCCGGTCTGGAGGTTGAGGCCGCAGTTGGTGCAGATGACCTGGCTGCCGATGATCGGCGCCTTGCACTTCGGGCAGCCCTGTTGCTGCTTGAGCGTGCCTTCCGCGTCCAACGGTTCCCCGTCATCGACCGGGATCGGCTCGCCGATTTCGAGCGCTTCGGCGATGGGGTCGTACGCCCCAGCCGGCGCCTGCACCTGGGGCGCGCGCGGCTGACTGGCAGCCTGCTGATCGCGGGCCTGCTTGGCCTGCTCGGCGCAGTCTCGGTGGGCGTAGCGGCCGTCGGGAGACTTCACGCGGGGGCTGTTAGAGCAATCCTGCCCACAAAACATGCAGTTCTTTTCGGGCACAGCGGTCTCTCGGTGCTTGGGGTGGTCAGCGGAATCGGGCTGCGAGAATAACGGATACGTTGGTTGTGTCTAGCATCCGCCTGCCCCGCGGTGGTCGCTCGGGTGTTTGGAGTGGTGGTGCCCGAG
>JBCCQU010000264.1:0-3867 GCA_039208875.1 Planctomycetota bacterium | reverse complement strand
GGGACGCAAGCACCCCGCGGACTTGGATCAGGTCTTCGCGACGATCCCACACCTTCCTGGCGACCAACTCGCTGACATGGTGCTCTTCATGCTCTACACCGGATGCCGCGTTGGCGAAGCCCGCGAGGCCCGCAGCCAGGACATCGACACTAGCGGTGATGTTTGGTTCCTTCGCCCCGAGTGGCATAAGACATCACGCCACGGTATTTCGCGGCAGATCCCGATCACAGGCGTCGCTCGAGATCTGGTCGAGGCCCGCATGGGCCGCGTGTATCTGTTCGGTGTTGATCGCGGCGACTCGCCGTACCACCGCGACTCGGTCTCGCAGGCGATCATCCGCGCGACGAAGAAAGCGAGTGCGAAGCGATGGTCCCTTGGCCAGCTTCGCCACAACGCGGCGACGATCTCGCGCGACGCCGCAGGACTTGAAGCAACCCGAGCACTGCTCGGTCACACATCAGAACGAATGACCCGTCACTACGTTCACGGGTCCGACGACGAAACAGCCACGATCGCCGCGAAGGCACTGGATGGGGCTATCGGCGCGGCATGACGCAGTAGGAAGCTGCGGGAAAGCGGGCAGAAATGCAACGGGAAAGAACGGACCTACCGGCCGTAAAGGTCGGCAGCGGTAGCTACGCGCAGACATGGCCACCGGCCAACGCTCTCAAGAAGCGGAAGCCCGTGAGCCTTGATTTCCTGATCGAAGAGTCGATGGAGCAGTACCACGAGGCGCGATCAGAGCACCTGACATCGCATCAGCTCGCCGACTTCCGGGCGTGCCCACTGCTGGCCAGGTGGAAGCAGATCGGCATGATGGCCCAACCCGACTCCGACGCTTACCGCTTTGGCCGTGCCGTTCACGTTCGCGTGCTTGAGGGAATTGAGCGGTTCGATGAGGACTTCGAGGTCGGCGGGCCGATCAACGAGAAGACCGGCAGGCCGTACGGCACCGAGACCAAAGCATTCCGCGAGTACGCCGCGCAGTGCTCACGCGAGATCATCTCTGTTGCCGAGCACGAGCAGCTTGAGCAGATGGCCGGCAGCGTGCATCGACACGAGGCCGCATCGAAGCTGCTGTCCGAGGGCAGGGCCGAGGGCGTCGTCCGCGCGAGCTACGCATCGCTCAAGTGCCAGGCTCGCATCGATTGGCTGAACCCGATCGACGGCATGGGTATCTGCGATCTGAAGACGTGCGATTCGCTCGATCGGTTTGAAGCTGACGCCCGGCGCTACGGCTACCTGCATCAGCTCGCGTTCTACCGCGAGCTCGTGGCTGCCGCTACCCGAATTGAGCACGAGTGCCACCTGATCGCTGTCGAGAAGCGTGCTCCGTACCGCTGCGGTGTATGGCTGATCGAGCGCGACGTTCTGGACGCAACAGCCAAAGAGAACGAGCAGGCGATGCAGCAATACGAGCAGAGCTTGGAAGACGACTCGTGGCCCAGCGGCTTCGAGCAGGTGCGGCGTATGGGAGCTGCCTGAAAGGACCACATGAAAGACCAACTCATCACATCAACGCATCCCGACCCGCCCCGCGTCATCGTGTATGGCGTGGCAGGTGTGGGGAAGACTTCCGTCGCGGCCCAGGCCGAGGCGGTGCTGATCGACTGCGAGAACGGCGCAGGCGCCATTCCCGGACTCACTCGCACGCCGTACCTTCAGGACTGGCCGTCCATTCGATCATGGCTGGTTGAGTTCGTGTCTTCTCCGCCAGAGTCACGGGTGCTCGCGATCGACACGATCGATTGGATGATGCGACGCATCATTGAGCACGTCATCCTTGAGATGGATCCGAAGGCCAAGCTGGATGATGGCCAGTTTGACTTCAAGAGCACGCTCAACTCGGCCCATGGCGGGTACGGGCGTGCTCGCGACATCGTCAAGAACGTGGTCTGGAAAGACCTCATTCCGCTGCTCAACCGCATCAGTCAGCAGGGATGCGCGATTCTGCTGCTGGCCCACGCCCGGAACGGCAAGGCCAGCGACCCTGAGGGCCATGACATCAACACGGCCCAGCCCGAGCTGGACGACTGGATCGCGCCCGCGTTCACCGAGTGGGCTGATGCCGTGCTGTACGCACGCCGCGAGCCCGACGACTCGCGCATCCTCGTGACGCGCCACCGACCCACCATCTTCGCGAAGAACCGATACGAGCTGCCCGAAGAGCTGCCGCTGTCGTGGCATGAGATTACTGCGGGCATCAGCAACCATTTCGCGCCGCAGGCGCAGGAGGCCACCGATGGCTGACCTTGGAGGACAATTCGACGCCACGAACATCGAGCCGAATCAACCGATGAAGCCGCTCCCGGCTGGCGAGTACATCTGCACGATCACCGCGTCGGAGAAGCAGGAGAACAAGAAGCGCACCGGATACTTCCTGAAGCTGACTCTGACGGTGCAGGAAGGCGAGCACAAGGGCCGCACGGTCATCGACCGTCTCAATATGTGGAACCCAAACCAGCAAGCGTCAGCGATCGCACAGGGTCAGCTCTCTGCGATCTGCCATGCGACATCGGTGATGAAGCCCAAGGACAGCGTGGAGCTGCACGGCATCCCGATGAAGGTGACCGTGGACTGTGCTCGACGCACTGACGACCCGAGCTTGTTCGGCAACAACGTGAAGGGCTACGCCAAGCGAAGCAACGTCAGCGCTGCTGCGACACCCGAGCCGCAGGCCGCGGGAGGGCCGCCGCCGTGGCAGAAGAGCTAGTCCGGCTCTGGCTTCCGTGGCCTCCCAGCGTCAACAGGCTGTATCGAGCGATCGGTAGCCGATCGATTCTGAGCCAGGACGCACGCAACTACTACGCCGCGGCCCGCCAGGTCGTGTTCGAGCAGCAAGCCGCAAGGGGCATCGGGTGCCAGGTGGTCGCGGCGTTCACGTTCTGGCCACCAACGAAACGCGAGTACGACGTGGACAACCGCTTCAAGGCACTGTTCGACGCATTGGAGAAATCGGGCGTGGTCGCGAACGACAAGCTGATCCGCGGCGGGACGTTCGATGCTCAGGACTTTACACCAAACAGAAAGGGCGTGGTGGACATCACGCTTGAGCGAAGGGTGCAGCCGACATGAACACTGAAATTCTTGGACAGTTGCTTTCGAAGTCGGGATCCAGAACCAGCGAGTTCTGGGTGATCAACATCATTTCGCTGATGCTCGGCAGTCACGCGGTGATGAACCCCGACAACCCGCTTGCGGAGGTCGAGGTCATCGCAGCGGCATCGATCGTCGGCGCGTACGTCGTCGCACGCATGGTCACGAAATGCGCCGCCGCGGCATCATCGCAGTCGATCGAGCGGCAGCAGATTGCGAGCCGCGAGTCGGTGCAGCGAGAGCTCGCGGTGGTCGAGCGCTTGGCGGCAGAAGTCAACGCCGCAAAGGCCCGCCGCGAAGCTGATGTCGCCAAAGCAGAGGCGCTGAAGCAGGAACGGCACATCGAGACCGCGAGGCGCGCATCCAAGATCGCCTCCGAGGCCCAGGACTGATGCTCACGCTCCGCGACTACCAGCTCGGAGCCAAACAGGCGGTCTATGACCACCTGCGGACCCGCACGGACAATCCGTGCGTGGTCATCCCGACTGGTGGCGGAAAGACGCCCGTGATGGCGTCGATCTGCAAGGATGCCGTGGAGCTGTGGAGCGGCCGCGTTATCGTCCTGGCTCACGTCAAGGAACTGCTCGAGCAGTCGGCGGACAAGCTGCGGTCGATGGCACCCGGCGTACCTGTGGGCATCTACTCCGCCGGCCTAAAGCGACGCGACCTCGGCTACGCGATCACGGTCGCGGGCATCCAGAGCGTCCACAAAAAGGCCGACAAGTTCGGCAAGGTCGATCTGCTGCTCGTGGACGAGGCCCACTTGCTGCC
>JBCCQU010000263.1:0-3873 GCA_039208875.1 Planctomycetota bacterium | reverse complement strand
TGCGGATGCTCTCCGCGTGGCCGGTCGTGCCGGTGACGACGGCCTTGTACTCAGCCGGGCCATCGCCGCCCGCGTAGCCGGCCTCGACGTAGTGCACGCCTGCGAGTTGCTCGAACACCGCCTCGGTGCACCAGAAGCAGCCGCCGGCGAGCACAGCCTCGCTCACCTCGGCGATCGATGAGGTTTCGCTCATCTCGACGAAGCCCATCGACTCCGAGTTCACGCAGTAGCGCAAGCCGGTCGGCTCTGGGCCATCGGCGAACACGTGACCGAGGTGGCCGTCGCAGCGTGCGCACACGATCTCGGTCCGCACCATGCCATACGATCGGTCCTCAACCTCGATGATGTTGGTCCGTGCGACCGGCGTGAAGAAGCTCGGCCAGCCCGTGCCCGATGTGAACTTGCTGTCGGATGTGAACAGCGGCAGGTTGCACCCAGCACACGTGTACACGCCATCCGTCTTGTTATCGAGAAGCATGCCGCAGAACGGCTTCTCGGTGCCGTCGTTTCGCAGGATGCGGAACTGCTCGGGCGTGAGCTTCTCGCGCCATTCGTCGTCGGTGAGTTCAACCCGCGGCAGGTCGAGCGGGCCAATCAGTTCTCCCGAACTCGAGAACACATGCAGCGGGACGGTCGAGCTGTGAGCAGTGTCTGTTGCTTTGCCCGGTGTGGTGTCCGTCGGCTTGAGGCCGCTGCCGGTCGCGACGACAGCCGCCGTTGCGATGACGGATGAGGAGAGAGCCACGGTGCAGATGCTTCGGGGTGTCACGGAGCGGTCCTTCCATCACAGAATCGCGGTGTGTGCTACGGATGCGATTCGAACATTCGTTGTGCGTCGGATGTTCCGACGAGTGATATTACGCTCGCCTGAAAGGTGCCTGTTTGGATCCGGGCTCGGAATCTTCGCGTGCGGGGGCCGCTTGCTGCTGGTTGCTGCGAAAGCTCGGCGGGTTTGATCTAACTCGTGTTTGATCGGATTGCATCCGGAGATCGATCCGTCGGTAGCTGCACCATGCGGGTAATCCCCGTATCTTCGGCTTGCTAGTCACGAATCGGGCGCAGCGGCAGGGCTGGCTGTGACCCGAGAAGTGTTTCGGAGGGATTCCATGTCACGCTGTGCTGTCGTCGTCTCGCTTCTCGCTTGTGCGGGCATTGCTGTCGGTTCAGGAACAACAGATCTTGAGGCGCCCCATGCCGGCATGCTCCGCTACCCGGACATCAGCGCGACCGAGATCGTGTTCGTCTACGCGAATGATCTCTGGGTCGTCAGCCGCGACGGCGGACAGGCTCGGCCGCTCGCGAGCCCGGCGGGCCAGGAAATGTTTCCGAAGTTCTCGCCCGACGGACAGCACGTCGTCTTCCACGGCAACTACGACGGCGACCGTGACCTGTACACGATGCCGACGATCGGCGGGCTGCCGGAACGGCTGACGCATCGCCCTGGCCCCGAGATGCCGACCGATTGGACGAGCGATGGCGATATCGCTTTCTTCAGTTTCGCTGATCGCGACGGCATCACCAGCCCACGTATGTACAGCGTGAGCCGCGACGGCGGCCTGCCCGAGAAAATGCCGATCGAGTACGGCGCCAACGGCGTCGTCAGCGAAGACGGCGAGTGGCTCGCGTACACGCCGTTCTATCGAGACTCACGCACATGGAAGCGTTACGCGGGCGGCATGGCAGCCGATATCTGGCTGTTCAATCTGCAGACCAACGCATCCCGACAGATGACCGACTGGGAAGGCACCGACACCATGCCCATGTGGCACGGCGACACGGTGTATTACCTCTCCGACGCCGGCAACGAGCATCGGCTGAACATCTGGTCGTACGACACCAGCACGTCGCAGCGGCAACAAGTCACGAGCTTTGCGGCGTTCGACGTGAAGTTCCCGTCCATCGGTCCGGGCCCGAGCGGCGGCGGCGAGATCGTCTTCCAACTCGGCGACGAACTCAAGCTGCTCGACCTGCAGAACGGCCAAAGTCGAACGGTCACCGTGACGGTGCCGGGCGCTCGACCGGCGCTCCGCCCGCAGGCTGTCGAGGCGGCTGACAATCTCGAAGGCGGCAGCATCTCGTCAACCGGCAAGCGCGCAGTTGTCGAAGCTCGCGGCGACATCTGGACCGTGCCCGCGGAGAACGGCCCGATTCGGCAGATGACCGATACCTCCGGCGCTGCCGAGCGCGCGCCCGCGTGGAGTCCGGACGGCCGATGGATCGCGTACTTCTCCGACGCCGACGGCGAGTACGAGCTGTACGTCACGCAGTCCGACGGCAAGGGCGAGACCCGTCAGATCACCGACGGCAACGAGACGTATTTCTTCAGCATCACGTGGGCGCCGGACTCCGAGTCGCTGGCGGTCGTTGATAAGGCGGGCCGCATCTCGATCGTTGACTTCGAGACAGGCGACATGAGCGAGATCGATCGCGATCCGTGGGGCACCCAGCCCGGCGTGTCGTGGTCGCGAGATTCGCGATGGATCACGTGGTCGCGTGCTGAGGATGAGACGCTGAACTCAGCGATCTGGCTGTACGACACCGAACTCGGCGAGAAGCACAAGCTCACGAGCGGCTTCTTTAGCGATACGAGCCCGGCGTTCAGCCGCGACGGCGAGTACATGTACTACGCATCGAGCAGACGATTCGAGAACCCGATGTACGAAGATGTCGGCTCGACGTTTGTGTATGCGAATACCGGCGTGTTGATCGCGGTGCCGCTGACCGACGAAGTCGATAATCCTTGGCTAATCGAGTCGGATGAAGAGTCGTGGGAAGAGGACGAAGCTGAAGACGCGACCAACGAAGATGCAGCAGATGACGAGGCCGACGCAGATGAGGCAGACGACGCCGAGGCTGCGGAAATCTACGAGGGGCTGGATACCGAGCATCCGCTCTTCGGCGAGTGGAACGGGTCGGCCGCCGGCTTCGCAGCACTCGGCATGCCCGATGACAGCATGAGCTTCTCGCTCACCATCGTCATCGATGACGATGGCAACATCTCCGGTATCTCGGAGTCAGCGGGAGAGTCCAGCGACCTCGGCGATGTCGTGCGGTGGGACGCGGGCAAATCTGAGCTCTATCGCGAGCAGTCGCAGAACGGCATCACGGTCGTCAGCCGCGGCACGGTCAACGGCGACACCATCACCGGCACGTGGGAGATCGAAGCCCTCGGTGTCTCGGGAACGTGGGAAGCAACGCGGGCGACGCGCGAACTCGACGAAGACACACTCGACGAGATCGTTGACTCGAGCGGTGACGACGATGACAGCCCCGTCGAGATCACGATTGATGGCTTCGAGCGGCGCGGCATGGAGATCCCCGTTGATGCCGGACGCTTCAGCAATCTTGCGGTGAACGACAGCAATCAACTGCTCTATCTGCGGGCGGGGGCGCCTGGCTCGCCGCCAGCTATCAAGCTGGTTGATATCTCCGACGATGAGCCCGAAGAGAAGACCGTGCTTGGCGGCACGGGCGGCTTCGAGATTTCCAGCGACGGTAAGAAGATCATCGCGGGTGGGCCGAGCGGCTGGGCAATCGTTGATGCCAAGCCCGGCCAAAACTTCTCCAAGACGCTCCCGAGTTCGGGGCTTCGCAAGATCGTCGAGCCACGCGAGGAGTGGCGGCAGATCTTCACCGACGCGTGGCGCCGCCATCGCGATTTCTTTTACGTCGACAACCTCCACGGCGTCGATTGGAACGCTGTGTACGACCGGTACGCCGCGATGCTCGACGACGCGACAACCCGCGAAGATGTGAGCTTTATCATCGGCGAGATGATCTCCGAGCTCAACGTCGGACACGCTTACTACTGGGGCGGCGACATCGAAGAGCAGCCCAACGAGAATGTCGGTTTGCTCGGTGCAGACTTCGAAC
>JBCCQU010000262.1:0-3884 GCA_039208875.1 Planctomycetota bacterium | reverse complement strand
TATCGGTTCGCCAAATCCTCAATCAACAATGCCCCCGTCGCCGGCCGATGGTGGGTGCATGGCGAGAGCTCCGGGGAACCAACCCATGATCTTCGGCATCGGTCTGAGCAAGACCGGCACCAACAGTCTCAACGAGGCGCTGACCCTCGCCGGCCATCCGTCGGTTCACTTCCCGAGTTGCGAGCTCATGCTCGCCGGCAAGTTCGACGAAGCCTTCAACGGCGCCGTCGCAGCAACCGACATCTCCGTCACCGCCTTCTACCGCGAACTCGACGAGACCTATCCGGGCAGCAAGTTCATCCTGACCGTCCGCGATCGGCAGTCGTGGCTGCAGAGCATCGAGACGCACATGCTCCGCAGACCGGCCGAGTCACTCGTGCCGGGTCATCCTATCGGCGATGTCCGCCAACTCGTGTACGGCATGCGTGGCTTTGACCGCGGCGCCTTCGAGGCTGCGTACGACCTCCACCGAGCCGCGGTGCTCGCGTACTTCAACGGCCGCGACGACGATCTTCTGATCATGGATGTCTGCGGCGGCGATGGCTGGGACGTGCTCTGCCCGTTCATCGGTGTGCGCGCACCCCGCCGAGCGTTCCCATCGCTCAACAAGACACGAGTCGAGCATCAGGCCGCCTAGGCAGCCAGCGCATTCGCATCGGCCGCTACAAGAATCTGCCTCGCGCGATTCGTGTAGCTGTATCGCGCTGCAAGCTCAGCCTGCACCCGCTCGCGCAGCATCGGCTCATCGTCTCTTAGCGTGCGCACGATCGCGTCCGCAAGTGATGCTGCATCGCCGGCGCGGAACCACGCCACAGCCGGCTCGTGCACGAGCGGCTTGAGTGCCGGGATATCCGACGCGATGATCGGCCGCCGCGATGCCAGATACTCGCCGAGCTTCACCGGGCTGGTCCACGCCGCCGACGGATGATCCGGCTCGGGCGGCAGCAGCAACGCATCGGCATGCCAGAGGTATCGCGGCACATCGCGATGCGCCACCGATCCGTGCAGCACGACCGGCAAATCGCGTGCAAGCTCGGCCACCCGCTGCCGATCCTCATCGAGCCCGCCGACCAAGTGCAGCACCGCCCGCGGCAGCCGCTCCCGCAGCGCGCGCACCGCAGCCAGCATCGTCGGCACACCCTTGTAATCAAACAGATGCCCAGCGTACACCACATGCAGCCCGGTCCCGTGCACAGCGAACGGCGACGCACCGATGTCGTCCGGCCTCGCGAACAGCTCTGGATCGACAGCGTCCGGCACAACCGCGATCTTGCCCGCATCTGCGCCGACGTTGCAATACCGCTCCGCCAGCACCGGCGAGATCGTCACGACTGCGCGCATCGACGCATGCGTCGCGCTCGTCCGCAGGGCGGAGATGCACCCAAACCAATCATCGATCACGCTATTGTGCGTTTCGAGCACCGTCGGCAGGCCGGCGTGCGCGCATGCCCTGGCTGCGAAGCTGTGCCGCGAGTACACAAGGTCTGCTCCGAGCTGCCGGGCCTTGCTCGCAGCCCAATCGCCGAACGCACGGAAGTAGCGGGGGTGATCTGTGCGCATGCCGGGGTGCTGCGGCACATCGGTCGTCACAAACCGCAGGCTTGGCTCGCGCAGCGCGTGCTTGGCGTCGAGCGTCGTGAAGCCGGGCTCGGGCCGCTTGGCGAGCACGAAGACGTCGTGGCCGAGCCGTGCAAAGCCGCCGGCCGTCTTCACCGTGTTGATCGCCAGCGCCCTGTGATTGCCGGGGCAGATGCCCGCGACGACAGCGATGCGCATCGCCCGCCTCCTAAGCCGAAGGCCTGACCTGCCGGAATGCGCGCATGCGGTCGGCGTCGTGCTGCGTTGCTTCTTCCGCAGCCGGCACCTGAGCAACAAACCAGTACTCGCCCCAACGCACGATCAACTCGCTGAGCTCAAGCCCCGCAGCCTCGACCTCCGCATGCACATCCTCTATGCGGTATTCGATCTCGTGCGTGTGGTCGAGCCGCGGATCGACGCCGAGCTCGTCCTTCCAAGGCACGGTCCAGTCGCGGTCGTACGCCGGCACGCGGATCAGGAATCGATCGCAACCGTACCACTCGCGCCACTTCGCCAGCAGTTCGGGTCGATCTCTGAGGTGTTCGAGCACATTGGAAAGCACGATCGCTGAGAACGTGCCTTCGGCACGCGTGGCGGTGATGTCGCTCTCGATCAGCGTGACACGGTCACTTACCCCGGCTCGATCCAGCACCTTGCGAGCCGTTGCGAGTTCAGCCGGGTCGAGATCGATGCCGGTCACGTGCGCACCGGTCTCGGCAGCGATGGTCGCAGCCAGTGCGCACACGCCGCAACCGAGGTCGAGCACGCGATCGTCAGCGGTCAGCCGCTCGGCGAAGAAATCGTGGTAGCCGGTCAGCCTGTGCTTGGGGTGCAGCCCGCCCTGCGCGTCGCGGGCAGCTTCGCCCATCATGCTCACGACCCACGGCTCGAGGCTCGCGAGCAAGCGCGCGCGTTCGCCCGCATCGAGCCGCTTGGCGAAGCCGTGCAGGCTGTTCCGCCACGCATCGACCGCAGACGTGGTGTCGGCTTGCAGCAGTTCTGCGCTCCAACGCACCGGCGGCAAGGGGCTCGCGCTCTGCTGCTGACCGATCTCGATCGCGTCTCGCCAGGCTTCGGTTTCCAGTTCGGCAATCCGCGAAAGCCCGAGCGAGCTGCGGGTGTTCGCCATGGCTGCCGCGCCCATCGCGTCGCGCCAGGCAGCGTCGGCGAGCAACGGCCCGATGGCATCTGCGAAAGTTTCGACGTTGGGATCGAGCCTCAGCCCGTTTACGCCGTGCCGAACGACATCGCCGAGGCCCGGCGACGCCGCGACGACCACCGGGCAGCCCGCAGCCATCGCCTCGATCACACTCTTGGGATGCCCCTCAAGCGAAGACGCCTGCACAAACACCGTGCAGCTTCGCATCGCTTCCAGCACACCGGCATGGCTGACCGCGCCCCGCAGTGTGAGCGAAACATCGAGCTGACTCGCGAGTTTGGCGAGCCGATCGGCTTCGGGCCCTACACCGATGAACACGACATCGACGGCGTCGTTCCATTCGCGGTTGATCCGCGCCGCGGTGCGCACAATCAGATCGAGCCGCTTGCGTTCAGCGAGTTGCCCGACCGCGAGCAACGTACGCGGCAGGCGACCTTCCGGGCCGATACGTTCAGACGTATCCGTGACGTAATTTGGTATCAATCGCAGGCGATCGCGGCGCACGCTGTAGCGCCAAGCGATGTCATCGAGCATGCCCTGCGTCGATCCGACAACAACGTCGGCTGCCTGGCACAGCTCACGTTCGCGGTCGGCTGCTTCGATCGCGACGCGGGTGTCCGGGCCGTGAATCTCAGCCTCGAAACGCGACCATAAATAGCCGCCGCGCGCGACGAGTCCTGTGCGCACGCCCCGGCGTCGCAGCGTCTCGGTCACGCTCAGTGCAGCTTCCGATGCCAAATGCTGATCGGTCTTGACGACAGCTGTCTCGATCTTATCGAAGTCGGCAACAGCCTCGACGAGTCGCTCGGGCAAAGCAGCCAACCACGCCGACCGTTCCAACCGCTCCGGATTGCCGAGCACGATCGGCTCATCGCCGAGATGCTCAGCGATCTCTTCTGCCACGCGAGTTTCGTCGCTGTCGGATTCGGACACGACGACCATCGTGCCAAACTGCCGGTGCAGGTGTTTGTAAATGGCAAGCTCTCGCTCGATCGTGCCGAGTTCTGCCCAGCCAACGATCCCGGAACCAGGGCTCGGCACCAACACCAACACATCGGCGATCTTTGCGGGCTCGCTGGCCTCTGGGGCTGTCATCAGTTCGGCACTTTCTGCGTGATCCGTGGTCGTGCAGGAGCATCGGCGGCTC
>JBCCQU010000261.1:0-3891 GCA_039208875.1 Planctomycetota bacterium | reverse complement strand
TGATAGGCATCACGCCGCCGTGGTTCACACGCAGCGGCAGGTAGCTCTTCTGCCCGCCGAAGACACGCCGTCCGCGCGTGTGCTTGGCCTGCTGAACGGGTATCCGTCGCTGGGCCACGGTCATAATCACCGAGCCAGCAACGACCAGCACGAAGCCGCCAAGCAGCAAGAACAGGCCCATCCAGTCCAGCGAGTCCGGATCACGCGGATCGAAGTTGCCCTGCAGCCAGAAGATCGCACTCGGCATGCCGGTCAGGATGCCGGCCATGATGATCATCGACACGCCGTTACCAATACCGAAGCGGTCGATCTGCTCGCCGAGCCACATCAGGAACGTCGTGCCGGCGGTCATCGCCGTCACAGCCATCACCCACCACAGCGGATTGCTGACCGACGACTGATACACCATGCCCTGGCTGCGCACAAAGCTCAGCCAGCCGATCGCCTGCACGATGCACAGACCAACCGTGGCATAACGCGTCCACTCGCGGATCTTCATCTGACCAGTCGGCCCCTCACGCTGAATCTCTTTCAGACGCGGAATCGCCGACTGCAGAAGTTGGAAGATAATCGATGCCGTGATGTACGGCATGATGCCCAGCCCGAAGATCGTGCTCTGGCTGAAAGAACCGCCCGAGAAAATCGCCACGTATTGCGCAACGCGTCCGGCAGCCGAGCCAGACTCGGTCGCGGTCTGGAAGAACTCAACCAGCCGCTGCTGATTCACGCCCGGAAGCGGGATCGCGAAGCCGATGCGGTAAACGACCAGCATCCCGAGCGTGAAGAGGATCTTGTCGCGCAGCTCCTTGACGCGGAAGACGTTGAGGAAGGTCGCGATCATCGGCTCGATTGCCCTCTTGCTCGGACACCAGAGACAAACAGGTCCACTTCAACCAAGGCTAGGCCCCGACGCTGCCCGAAGAAACGCTTAGCTGGCCGGAGGGCCGAAGCGACGCTTCGCAAACTCCGCACGACGCTTGGCCTTCTTCGTCTGGTTCTTGGGCGAGCGGTCGTCGCTGTTGCGATCGACACCACGCACCCGGTCGCGACGCGTTCCGGTCTCGTTGACGGTCCCACCGGCCTCGGTGATCGCTGAACGGGCCGAGTCGGACACGCGGCTCACCTCGACCGTCAGCTTTACCGTGACCTTGCCGTTCTCGCCGAGATCACCCAGGATCTTGACGTCGCGGCTGCCGTCACGAATCAGACCGGCCTTGATCAGCGTCTCCGCGTTTACCGAGCCGCCCGACTTGAAGTCGGCGTGCGTCACGATGTTCCGCAGGTTCACGATCCAGAACTTGGTCTTGAAGTTGGCGTTGTTGAAGCCGAACTTGGGCATGCGCCGGAAGTACGGCATCTGCCCGCCCTCAAACTGGTGACGCACCGAGTGACCACGCCGCGAACCCGCGCCCTTGTGACCGCGGCCGGCCTGCTTGCCGGTGCCGCTGCCGTGGCCGCGACCGATGCGCTTGCGTGCCCGGTTCTTGCCGGCTTCCTTGGTGATGTCATGGATCATCATGACGCTGTCTCCATCAGTCATTCATCCGATCGCCGCTCCGCGGAGCCCTGCGACCGTTCGGGTCTTTCGATGCGATCGTTTACGAGGCTGCGGGCGGCGTGCCCTCTGCCGGAGGCTGCTGGGCCGGAGCGCCTCCCGGTGCGCCACCGGGTCCGCCCGGGCCTCCGGGGCCACCAGGTCCGCCGCGACCACCGCCGCCACGACCGCGTCCGCCGCCGCGACCACCGCGACCGCCGCGACGCTCTTGGCCGATCGTGTTGACCGGGGCACGCATCTTCTCGGTCGCCTCACGCGACGGCATGAAGCGTCGGCCGCGCTCGATCTTGTCCTCGATCACCGTCGAGTCGATTTCGACGCCGCGAAGCTCCGCGATCTGCTCGCGGGTCTGCAGCTTCTTCAGCCCTTCGAACACGGCCTTAACCACGTTCACCTTGTTCGTCGATCCGATCGACTTCGTCAGGCAGTCGGTGATGCCGGCAAGCTCGAGCACCGCGCGGACGGACGAACCGGCGACAACACCCGTACCGGGCGAAGCCGGGATCAGCCGCACACGACTGGCAAGGAACGTCGCCTCAACCTCGTGCGGGATCGTGCCGCCGGAGCGAGGCACGTTCAGCAGCGAACGCTTTGCCTGCTTCTCAGCCTTCTCGATCGCGCTCGGCACTTCGTTCGACTTGCCGTACCCGAAGCCGACGCGGCCGTTCTTATCGCCCGCGATCACCATCGCGCCGAAGCTAAACCGCCGACCGCCCTTGACCGTTGCGCTCGTTCGAGAAATCTCGAGCGTGTTGGTCTCGACGTTCGAACTCTGTTCCATCACGTCTGTCATGCGTGGTCCTTCTCGCGTTGGCTCTGCGTGCAATCGCACGCCGCGCCTTCGAACGCCTCTCTCAGAACTTCAGCCCGCCCTCGCGTGCGCCATCCGCCAATGCCTTCACCCGGCCGTGGTAACGGAACCCGCCGCGATCGAACACGACCGCTTCGATGCCCTTGGCCTTGGCCCGCTCGGCGACCTTCGCCCCAACCGACTTGGCAGCCTCCGCGTTGCCGGTCTTGTCCAGGCCCATGTCCTTGTCGCGTGTCGAGGCCGACACCAACGTCACGCCCGCAAGGTCGTCGATCACTTGCACGTAGATGTGGTTCAGCGACCGGAACACAGCCAGACGCGGCCGCTCGGCCGTGCCCGCGACGCGCTTGCGGATACCGATCCGCCGACGACGCTTTCTTGTTTGCTTGGTGACCTGCTTGTTCATCGAAATCTTCCCGAGTTCGCCGGCCGAGTTGCACCGGCTGGTCGAACTTACTTGGCCTTCTTGCCTTCCTTACGAGCGATCCGCTCGTCCGAGTACCGAACGCCCTTGCCGTTGTAAGGCTCCGGCGGACGCTTCGAACGAGCCGCGGCTGCAAACTGTCCTACGGCCTGCTTGTCGGCACCCGTGATGGTGATCTCTTGCTTGTCGGCGGTCACCGTCAGGCCCATCGGCACATCCATCAGCACCGGGTGGGCATAGCCGAGCTGCATCTTGAGCTGCTGGCCCGCCATCTGCGCATTCCAGCCAACACCCTCGATGACGAGCTTCTTCTCGTAACCCTTCTCGACGCCGATCACCATGTTCTGCACGAGCGCCCGCGTCAGGCCCCAATACGCACGAACCTCGCGCTCGCCGACCAGCGAATCATCGACAGTCACGTTGACCGCTGCGCCATCCTCAGCGACCGCGACCGAAACCTCCGGCCGGTGGTCGTACGTCAGCGTGCCCTTCGGCCCCTCAGCGGTGATGGTGCCACCACTCACGCTGACTTTCACGCCCTTGGGCAGATCGATTGGCTTCTTTCCGATTCTCGACATGGCTGCTGTCCTCTTCGTCCGGCTCGGTCTTCACTCGGCCGGGGATTCCAGGCCTCTCACCTTCACAACGGTCCGGGCTTACTCAACTGTGCAGAGCAGCTCGCCGCCGACACGCTCGTCGCGACACTTGCGATCGCTCAGCACACCACGGCTCGTCGAAACGATCGCGATGCCGAGCCCCTGCATCGGACGCGGCAGCTCATCGACCTTGCGATACAGCCGGCGGCCGGGTCGGCTCGCTCGCTGAATGCGGTTAATGATGTGCTCACCGCGAGGGCCGTACTTCAAATTGATCCGGATCAGCCCTTGCCGGCCGTCCTCGATCACATCGAAGTCCGTCACGTAGCCCTCGCTGACGAGCACGTCGGCGATGCCGCGATTCACCTTGCTGTTGAGCACCGTGACCTGCTTGGCCTTGTTCCGCACTGCGTTGCGGATACGGGTCAGCATGTCCGCGATGGGGTCGCTCAATGCCATTCGTTCATCCTCACAAGCTCCGCCCAGTCAACCGGCGGCCGCCTCT
>JBCCQU010000260.1:0-3891 GCA_039208875.1 Planctomycetota bacterium | reverse complement strand
TCGACCTTGATGTACTCGACGAGGGCGGTCGAAGCTCGGCCGGTGCGGATGCCCTGGAGTTCCTTCTTGAGGTAGTCCATGGCCTTTTCCATGTGGCCCTCGGCCTCGAGCAAGATTTCATCGGGGGTCGTCGTCATAGCTGAACTCCGGGCAGCGGTCGTCGGCCGAACATCGGCACCGGCGACCGGGAAATCATGTTAGCGGGGCACCGCGAGAGGCGGGACGCGATTAGCTGCCTGCCGACGTTGTGACAAGCGTGCCGACCGGCTCGCCCGCGACAACGCGGCGGATGTTGCCCGCGACCTTGTAATCGAACACGATCAGCGGCAGACCGGCCTCGCGGGCCATTGCCAGCGCGGTGATGTCCATCACACGCAGTTGCTTGTCGATCGCTTCGTCGTACGTGAGCTTGTCATACCGCGTGGCCGACGCGTCCTTGTTGGGGTCGGCGGTGTAGATGCCGTCGACCTTCGTTGCCTTGAGCAGCACATCGCAATCGAGCTCGCGGGCTCGCAGGGCGGCGCAGGTGTCTGTGGTGAAGAAGGGATTACCGGTGCCGGCTGCGAGGATGACGACGCGGCCCTTCTCGAGGTGGCGAATCGCCCGCAGCCGGATAAAGGGCTCGGCCACGGACCGGATCTCGAGGGCTGACAGCACGCGTGACTCGACGCCGATGGCCTGCAGCGACTCGCGGAGAGCGAGAGCGTTCATCACGGTGCCGAGCATGCCCATGTAGTCGGCGGTGGCCTGTTCGATGTGACCGGCCTCGGCGAGGGTTGCGCCGCGGATGATGTTGCCGCCGCCGACGACGACGGCGATCTGGCCGCCGAGCTCGACCGCCGCAGCGACCTCCTTGCCGATGGCTGCGAGTTCATCGGGCGAGATTCCGAAGCCGCCGGCCGCGCAGAAAGACTCGCCGCTGACCTTGAGGAGCACGCGGCGGGCTTTGCCGTCTTTGCTGGTTGGCGACGCGGTCGGCTGGTCGGTCTGCTGGCTCATGAAACCCTCCGGAAGTCTGTGGTTGGCGTTTTGAGGTTCTGTCGCTGGGGCTCGGCGATCGGCCGACTGTGTCTCGGTGCGGGCATTGGAGCCCCGCAAGGCCAGCCGGTCAAACTTTCTCGTCTCGAAGGCTGTAGCAACATTGCACAGGCTGGCTCGTATACCTCGATAACCTGATGAGGTGGGTCACGGCGTAGGTCCCGCCTCTCGACCCCGGCCACCCCCGGCCACCGCCGGCCGAGCCGTGCTGAACTTCGCGGGAGCATCCGCCGGCTGCGGACCGATGCCCGCTCGCACGGCCCCTCGGCAACCACCCATACCCCACGGGTACACATGGCAACCGACACCGGCTTACAACCACCGCAGCCCGAAGCAGCAGCCACGCAGGCGACTACGGACGCCGATCCGTCGGCGACGTCGCGCGTGCTGCGGTTTGCCCGCAAGGCTGGCGTCGTGGGGGCGGTCGTTTCGCTCGTGGTGCACTTTGTGTGGCTCGTCGTTGCGCTGTTTACCACGTGGGGCGGCGGCGGCGATGGCAAGGGGCCGCCGGGTCCGCCCGCGGAGATCGAACTGGCGGTGATGACCGCAACCGAGCTGGCGACAGTGCGGGCCGAAGCGTTGGATGCTCAGACGCCGGCGGTCGATGATCTGGCTGCGGATCAGCCGGAGGTGCCGATCGAGATCAGCATCGATATCGGCGAGATCGCGATCAGCGCCGACGTCAGCACGGACACTCTCTCAGCATCACTCGGCGCGGGCGATGTCGACGGCGCATCGGTCGACACCGGCGCGACTGGCGGCGGCACGTCGTTCTTCGGCGTCGAGGCTCGCGGCAACCGCTTCGTCTACATCGTTGATATCTCGGGCTCCATGTCAGTCGGTGGCAAGATCGAGGCGCTCCGCGAAGAGCTCGGACGTTCGCTCGGCCAACTGTCCGACCCGTTCAAGTTCTCGGTCATCACGTACAACAGCGAAGCCACGCCGCTGACCGGCAGCAGCTGGTCGTCGGCCAGCAGGGCACGCGTGCGGCGCGCCATCAGCGACATGCAAGAGATCGAGCCTGGCGGCGGAACACAGCCGGCGGGTGCCTTCGCCTTCGCCTTCAACCTGCGCCCGCCGCCCGATGCGATTTACTTCATGACCGACGGCGAGTTCGATCCGCAGGTTGCAGCGCTCGTCCGAAGCCAGAACCGCGACCCTGTCGTGCCTGTGCATTGCATCTCGCTGGTCAGCCGAAGCTCTGCGCCGTTGCTCCAGCAGATTGCGGATGATTCCGACGGCTCGTACACGCACATCGCCGCGGCGGGCGGTGGACCTTGAACGCGGTCGTACCGACAACGATTGCTGCACTGGCATCGCTTGCTTGCAGCCAAGACCTCGTGCTGCGCGGTGGCGAGCCCGCACCGGCCGGCGATGTCATCGCCGCGACGTCGGAGGGCGTTGTCGTCGATGCAGATGCTTCCGAGCCGGTGATCGTGCCGTGGCACCGCGTGCTGCGTGTCGAGCGAGCCGGCGTTGTAGACGAACTAGCTGAGGGCGAGCGTTTGTGGCGGGCGCTCTGGCGTGTCGAGCGCGGCGATACACCGCAGGCCGAGCCGACACTGGAAGCGATCTTTGCTGATCGAGTCGCCGAGCGCGGACCGACGACTCGGGCGGTCGCTGCGGCGCTGACTCGATGCCGCCTCGGTCGCGGAGCACGGCTGGCAGCGATCGACTCGTGGCTCGTATGGCTCGCAGCCGGCCGAACCGGGTCCGGGCCGATGGTGTACGAGCCGAGGCGAGAGGTCTTTGGTCTGGTTGATGAAGCATCGCTGGTGCCGCATGACGAGGCGACGGGCCTTGTGCCTCAATTGCCTCCGATTTTCAGGGCATCGCACGCGCTGCGGGTTCGTACCGAGACCGCGCCGTTGCTCGCCGCGACCGATGGCCGGGCGGAGTCACTCGAGTCGCTCTATCGCCGGGCAGCAGCCATCGCGTTCGGTGACGATGCAGCCGTCGCCGACGCCGAACTCCGCGACGGCCGCCCCGGTGTGGCGTTGGTCGCAGCGGTGGTTGCGGTGCAGGCCACGGATCCAAGCGACGCACCCAGCAACGCGAGACGCTTGCTGCAACGTGTCATCGAGCGCGAGCCGAACACGTGGCAGGAGGCATGGTCTCGCGTTGCGATCGGTCGCCATCTACTCCGTTCGTCAGATCAAGAAGTCAAACGCGAAGGCGTGCTCGAGCTTCTGCATGTGCCCGCGAGGTTCGGCGATACGCTGCCGGATCTCGCAGCCCTGGCGCTCGCCGATTCGATCGAGGCTATGCAGACCCTCGGCGATAGCAACGTCGCCGATCGGCTCGCGCGCGAAGTACTCATCTTCGATCCCGCGATCGCAGCATCGATCGAACAACCGTCGCAAGACTCCAATGCAGACAGCGCCGGCGACGGCTGACTCGTTACAACGAACTCACGACCCCGGCCACGACGCGGACAGCGACAGAGACAAGGAACTACACGAATGACACTCATCCCGGCACTGCTTCAAGCTGACGCGGCCGCGACTACCGAAGCTGCGGAAGAAAGCCGATCACTGATCGAATTCATCGCTTCGGGTGGCGAGATCGGCTACGTCATCATCTTCCTATCGATGATCGCGGTCGGCCTCGTCGTGGCCCAGTTCATTCGCCTGCGTCGCAACCACCTCGCGCCGCCGGAGCACGTCGACGCACTCAACCGGCTGCTCTCTGCCGGCGATGCTGCCGGTGCTGTGCGCTACGCCGAGGAGCCGAGCAACGACAGCTTCCTGACGCGCATCGTCGGGCAAGGCCTGTCGCGATGCCTGCGGAGCCAGTTCGGCCTGCTGGAGTTGCGATCGGCCTTTGAAGAAGCCGGTCAGCATGAGGTCGGCC
>JBCCQU010000259.1:0-3920 GCA_039208875.1 Planctomycetota bacterium | reverse complement strand
GACGACGATGTGGTCTACGGCCCCACGACGATCTCGCGTTGGTCGTACGGCTGCAGCAAGGCCATCGATGAATGGCTTGCGCTCGGCCATGCACAGCGTGACGATCTGCCCGTCGTTATCGCTCGTTTCTTCAACACAGTCGGCCCGCGTCAGGTCGGCCGATACGGCATGGTCGTGCCGCGCTTTGTCGAGGCAGCCCTCACCGGCGAAGCTCTGACCGTCCACGGCGATGGGCAGCAGCAGCGTTGCTTTGCCGATGTTCGCGATGTCGCCGCTGTGCTTCCAGGCCTGCTCCATGAGCCTTCGGCTTTGGGACGTGTGTTCAATATCGGTTCGGACCGAGAAGTCTCGATCATGCAACTTGCCGAGACAATCCTCCGCGAACTCGATTCAGCATCGCCTATCGTCACCCTGCCGTACGAGGAAGTCTTCGGCAGTAACTTCGAAGACCTCCGCCGCCGGCGACCGAACCTGCAGCGTGTTCGGTCGACCGTGGGATTCGACGCGGCGACTCCGCTTGAGACGACCATCCGCGATGTTGCGGAGTGGCTGAGCGAGCGGGTCGCAGGGCGGCCGGAGGCAAAGCGATGACGCAAGATACATCAGACATGATCTTGCTCAGCGCGTCTGCCGAGGTCGCAGCCGATCCGGTTACACGCCTCGACATCTTCCACGGCTACCTGTTCATCATGATCGCGGCGTTCGTCGTCACTCTTGTTGCGACGCCCATCATGCGGCACTTTGCGATCGCCAACGGCATCGTCGATAGCCCGAACGACCCCCGTAAAATTCACAAAGTGCCGATCGCATATCTCGGTGGCGCCGGCGTCTTTCTCGGCATCATGGCCGGCATCGCACTGAGCTATCTCGGCGCTGCATTCAGCGATATCCCGATCGTCGGCTTTCACGAAACACAGTTCACCGACGAGAGCCGCATCAGCGTTCCGCCGCTTGTCCCCGTCTCCATCGTGCTCGGCATGCTCGTTATCACCGTGCTCGGCCTGCTCGATGATGTCTTCGGCATCGACCCACGTCTCAAGATCTCCGGCCAGCTCTTCGCAGCCGCTGCTCTCGCCTTCCAGGATGTCGGCGTCAAGGTCGCAGCGGGCCTCATGATCCCGCTCGCCAACGTCTTCAACATTCCCACCATCGACGTGCAAGGGCAGGAAACGCTCGGCTTCATCCTCACACTGCCCGCCGAATTCCCGATCATCGGGCAGCAAGTCGTCATCGACCTCGTGTACTGGATCGGCACGGCCATCATCGCCATCTGCGTGCTCGGCGCGTGCAATGCGTCCAACCTCATCGACGGCCTCGACGGCCTGCTCAGCGGCGTGACCGCGATCTGCGTCGCCGGCCTGCTCTTCGTCTCACTCTCGCTCGCACTCGTCGACGACGGCCCACGTGATGCGCAGCGCATCGTGCTGTGCATGGCTGTGCTCGGCGCGTGCCTCGGCTTCCTGCCCTGGAACTTCAACCCCGCCAACATCTTCCTCGGCGATACCGGCTCCATGCTGCTGGGCTACATCACCATCGTCATCATCCTGACGCTCGGCGACACGGGCGAGACAGCGCTCGTCATCGCCGGCCTCACGATGTATGCGATCCCGATCATCGACACGGTGCTCGCGATCGTTCGCCGAAAGATGGCCGGCAAAAAAATGAGCGACCCGGATGCCGACCACTTACACCACATGCTCAAGCGAGCGCTCGGCGTCAAAGGGGCGGTGTTCTCGCTGTACGGCATCGGCCTCATGTTCGCGGTCATCGGGGCGGTCATGAGCGTCGGTCGCGATCGCGTGACGTACCTCGTCGGCGGCGTGATCGTGTCATACATTGTCGTCACCGCGATCAAGCTCGCACGCAAGCGACAGGCTGAACTCAAGGCTTCGGCCGCGCCAACCAAGTCCGTCGCACAAAAGCCGAGCTCCGGTCAGCGTGCCGCGGCGCAACAGCCCGCGAGGGCCCCGGGGACGGAAGCCGCTCAGCCGATCGATGCCAGCGGCCCGCCTGCCTGATCGCAGCCGCCCGTATACTCCGCCAATGACGGACCACACCTCGGACCCGGGGCCCACGGCGGGGCGCAGGGTTATCGCACTAATGAACCAGAAGGGCGGCGTCGGCAAGACGACCACCGCTGTCAATCTCGCAGCCGCTTGCGCGCGCCGCGGCAAGCGTGTGCTGCTGGTCGATCTCGATCCGCAGGCGCACGCGTCGCTACACCTTGGCATCGACCCAGACGCGCTCGAAGCATCTACATACACGACACTTCTCGTCGATACACCCGACGCAATACCCGCGATCATCGCGACCGAATCGGGCGTGGATGTGCTGCCCGCAGAGACCGATCTGGCCGCAGCGGAGATGGAACTCGCCGACGCCACAAATCGCCACGGTCGCCTCCGCCAAGCCTTCGATGCGATCGCCGATCGGCATGACCTCGTCTTTATCGATTGCCCGCCATCGCTCGGTCTGCTCACGCTGAACGCGCTCGCTGCTGCCGACGAAGTCCTCGTCCCGATGCAGGCGCATTTCCTCGCGTTGCACGGTGTCGGCAAACTGCTCGAGACCGTGCGCATGCTGAGCCGATCGGTCAATCCACAGTTGCGTGTCAGCGGTGTCGTGCTGTGTGCGCACGATTCGCAGGCAACGCACGCACAAGAAGTCGTTTCCGATCTGCATGAGTTCTTCAATGAGGCTGCGTCGCTCGCATTGCCTTGGAGCGGCGCTCGTGTGCTCGATCCGCCGATCCGTCGCAACATCAAGCTGGCTGAATGCCCGAGCTTCGGGCAAACGGTGTTCGAGTATGCACCGCAAGCGCCCGGCGCAGCCGACTACCTGGCATTGGCAGATAGCGTGCTGAATCTTGCGACGAACGCGCAACCCCAAGCCGAGACCGAGGTACCGGTGGTCGAGGTCGTTGCGCAACCGAGCGAAACTGCTGAAGCTGGATCCTCGCGCGAGATCACGGGATGAAAGCCGACCGGCCCGCAGCACCCTCTGCGGCCCAGAAGTCGGCGCGTCTCGTGTTCGTCACCTACGCGATCGTGCTCGCCACCGCAACACACTGGCCCGGCGTCGTGATCAAATCAGATTTGGTAAGTCGGCCGGACATCTTCATACATCTCGCTGCGTTCTCGCTCTGGACCGTGCTGCTCGGCTTCACAGGCTGGTGTGGTGTACTCAGCAGCGCGCGCAACGCGGTAGTAAGCGCAGCCGCCGGTTCGACCTGCGGCATGCTCGATGAAGTCACGCAACGCTGGCCGATACACGTTCGCGTGTTCGACTGGGCCGACCTCGCTGCGAACATCGCCGGAGGCGTCGTCGGCGGGCTGGTCTTGCTGCTCGTCGCACGACGGGGAGCCTCTGTGTGAGCGAGCAGCCGGCAACAACGCAGGCTCAGACGCCAACAGCAACGCAACCCGGGCTCGGCTCCGCTGTGCGCACAGTTGGCGGCTTCACGCTCGTATCTCGGTTTGGCGGTCTCGCGCGTGACCTCGTCACGGCCCGCATCGTCGGCGACTCCGCTCTCGGCTCGGCGTTCATCGCGGCGTGGCTCGTGCCAAATGTCTTCCGCCGTCTCTTCGGCGAGGGCGCGCTATCCGCAGCATTCCTGCCCGAGTACACACGCCAGCTCGATCGCGATCCGGAACAAGCCGGCCGACTTGCAACACTCGTTTTGCTCGCACTCGCGATCGTCACCTCGGTTCTGCTGATTGTCGGCGAGGTGATCCTGCTGCTTATCGTGCTCGCAGCGCCGGTCGACGACGGCTCACGGGTGCTGTCGCTGAAACTGATGATGGTCACGCTGCCGTTTATGCCACTCGTGTGCGCAGCCGCTGTGCTCGGCGGGGTGCTGCATGCGCACGCGAAGTTCGCCCCGACCGCGGCCGCCCCGCTCCTGCTCAATACCTTCGTCG
>JBCCQU010000258.1:0-3952 GCA_039208875.1 Planctomycetota bacterium | reverse complement strand
CCGCCTCGGGGCCGATGCCATTCCGGTCGGCGGCATGGTGGGTCGGCCCGGTTTGCTGCTGGCCGAGGCGTGCGAGTTCAACCGCTCGTTCCACAATCTCAGGCCGACGATCGCGAGCATCGCCTCGGTCGAGGCCGACCATCTCGATATCTACGGCTCGCTCGATGCGGTCGTCGAGGCGTTCCACGGCTTCGCGTCGCTTGTGCCCTCGGCTGAAGACGGCGGACTGCTGTTGATCGCTGAGGAAGGCGCGCACCGCCGCGAGGTCACGGCCGGGTTGTCGTGCGACGTGCAGACCATCGGCTTCAGTCCCGCGGCCGATTGGGTCGTGTGGCTCGACCCCGAGCAACGGCACGTTGTGCTGACCTTCCGACGCGAGCGGGTGTGCGAGTGGAACATGCAACTGCCCGGTGCGCACAACGCGATGAATGCTGCGACGGCAGCGGCGCTCGCGATCAGCGCCGGCGCCGATGCGGATGTCGTTGGCCGATCGCTGTCAGCGTTTCGAGGGGTGGATCGACGCACGCAGTATCTCGGCGAGCGTCAGTTGCCCAGCGGCCCGGTGCGCGTGTGGGATGACTACGGCCACCACCCGACCGAGATCGACGCGACGCTGCGCGCGCTGCGCGACTTCGATAGGCCACAGGACCGCGACGGCCGACTCGTGTGCGTGTTTCAGCCGCATCAGCACAGCCGAACGCGGCACCTGCTCGACGAGTTCGCCAGCGCGTTCGGCGAGGCCGACATCGTCATCGTGCCGCATATCTACTTCGTGCGCGATAGCCAGGCCGAGATGCACAAGGTCAGCTCGACCGATCTCGTGAATCGCTTGCGGCAGCGCGGCGTGCGGGCCATGCACCTCGAGCCGTTCGGCGCCATCGTCGAGCAACTCGAACCCATCTGCCGGCCCGGAGACACCGTTGCTGTCATGGGCGCCGGACCGGTGTGGGAGATCGCGCACGGGTTTCTTGCAGCGGGCGACATCACCGCGGCTGCGCGCGAGGGCAGCGCATGACCGTGGCCGAGCTGACGATCGAACAGAACGCGCCGATCCCGACATGGTTCCGAATCGGTGGCTGCGCTGATCGGCTCGCGCGGCCCGAGTCGATCGATGACATCCGCCGATGCTTCGATATCGATCGCGATGCGCACGTGCTGGGCGACGGCGCGAATCTGTTGGTTCACGATGCCGGCATCGATCGGCTTGTGGTCTCGCTCGATGCGCCGGCCTTTGTGCGCACATCCGAACCACGACGCGACGGTGCCGATGTTGTGCTGAAAGTCGGCGCGGGCGTGCGCCTGCCGAGGCTGATCAACGAGACGGTGCGCATGGGTCTGGGTGGGCTTGAGGCGCTGGCTGGCATACCCGGCGCGATGGGCGGCATCGTGCGCATGAATGCGGGCGGGGCATTCGGCGAGATCAAAGACTTTGTGCGCACAGTGCACGCGGTCGATCGCGACGGCACGGAGCACGCGATCGATGCGAGTGATGCCGAGTTTGGCTATCGGCGATCGGCGTTCGGTGATGTTGTCATCACGGCGGTTGAGCTGGCGCTGCGGCCGGCGGGCGTCAACCAGTTGCGCGCACGGCTCGGCGACGTGACGGCGTACAAGAAGCGAACGCAGCCGATGGCGAAGAAGTCGGCCGGTTGCTGCTTCAAGAACCCGACGCTTGCCGAGCCGATCGATGGCATCGGTGATGCGGGCGATCGCGTCTCAGCCGGTCTGCTCATCGATCGTGCGGGGTGCAAGGGGCTGGCGATCGGCGGGGCATCTGTCAGTGAGTTGCACGCGAACTTTGTGACAACAGCCAAGCAGGCACGGGCTGCGGATGTGATCGAACTGCTCGACGATGTTGCGCGTCGTGTGCTCGATCGCTTCGGCGTGCGGCTCGAGCGTGAGGTTGTGATTTGGCAGCGCGGCGATGCGTCGCGCGGGAGTTGAGATTTGGCCAGAAAGCCGGCCCGCAGGGCGACAAGGAAGAAGAAGCCGAGCAAGCCGATGACGCCCGAGCAGCGCGCACGGCTGTGGCGTATCGGGCTCGGGGTGTCGGTTTCGGCGATTGCCATCGTCGGCGTGCTGTTCGGCGTCGCGACGCTGCACACGGAGACAGAGCAACGCATGCGCGCAAGCGAGGTGGCGATCGAGATCGCCTGGCCGACCGTGGGCGAGGGCGGGCCTTCGATGCTGCCCGTCGCGGTGCAGGCAGCGCTGGAGACTCGCGTGCGCGAAGCGGTGGGCACCGCTCCGGATCCGCTGCGGATCGAGCCGTTGAAGGCAGCGTCGCGGGCGCTCGCGACGAGCGGTTGGACGGACGGCGAGCCGCGCGTTGTGCGCACATCGTCGAGCGAGCTGCGGATCGAGCCGGTGTGGCGCGAGTGGGACGGCGTCGTCGTGCGGCGCGACGGGACCGACTACGCGATCGATAGCAAGCTGAGACTGCTGCCGCAGCGATACGCGGCGGATAGCTTCGCGGGCGAGGACGGCCCGCGGTATCGGTACGTGAAGAATCCGCATCACAGCCCGCCGCGCGACAGCGGCTTCCGTGAGTTTGACTATCAGACGGCGTGGCAGGGCGTGGATGTGCAGGCGTCGGTCGATCTGTTGATGTTGCTGAAGCGCGAGTCGTTCTACGAACAAGTCGCGGGCATCGATGCCGGATCGTTCCGCGTCCAAGGCATTCTAGAGATCGAGACGACGCACGGCACGACGGTCATCTGGGGTCGGCCCGTCGGCGAGTTCAATCCGGGCGAAGCCAGCGACGAAGAGAAGATCGCGAGCTTGCGGCGCACAGCAGCGGATGCTCGTTGGGGTGGCCGAATCGATGCGGGCAGGCCGAAGCTCGATATCTCGGCGGGCGGCGCGGTGGTGATCGAACATCCGGCCCGTGGCGGCAGCGGGTGAAGCCCGACCGCGACATCTTCGGCAGGGTCTCGAAGGACAAGCCCGACTGGTCGCATCGCCGGGGTGAGCCGCGCTGGTTCGCGCTCGCGTGGACGATGTTTGTGTTGGCTACGACGCTGACCGCGATTTTTTCAGCCGGCACGCCCGACCTTGGATCGCGACTGGCTTATGCCGAGGCTTCGAAGCATCTGATGGTTGTGCTGGGTGTGGGCGTCGGGTTGTTGTGGCCGATGATTCGTCTGAGTCAGGCGTCGCCGGCCGGCGGGCTGCGTGGCTCGTGCGGCGCAGCGTTGCGCGATGTGGTGATCGTACTGACGCCGTTGGTTGCGGTGATCCTGCCGCACTTTCTGCTCGCGCGTTGGCCGGTGCCGGTGGTGCTCGCGGTTGCGTGTTCGTTTGCAGCTTGGACGTTGCTCGTCGGCGCAATGCTCGCGATCGCGATTCGCGAACGCGGTGCGCGCAGCTTTGGTGCCTCCGTCTCGTGGATGCTGGCGTTTGTGGCGTTGGTTGCCGGCGTGCCGGCGGTGGTGGGGCTCGTCGTCGCGGTGCAGCCGGCTGCGATTTCTGTGCGCTCGTCGGCGTCGATCGAGTGGTGGTGGCTCGGCTCGCCCGCGACATCTGCGGTGGAGATGGTTAGGCCGCGCGCATGGACCGGTGCCTCGACGGCGGTCGTCGGTGGGCATTGGGTGGGGATCGCGGTTGTTGCATCTTGTGCTGTTGCGTTGTGGATCGGGGCGATCGCTGCGGGTCATGCGAACGGCGCGGCGGTCGTGGCGGAGGCGTCGGAATCGGCGTAGCATCACTCCTGCGACATCGGTAACGGGCGGCTTTTGGGCCGGCCGATTTTCTTTTGTGCCCGCGCAACTGTGAGCCGCGTGGGGCGGGCTCGCGATTGGCGGGCGGGAGACTGGTCAGATGGAAATTCTTTCGCCGGAAGAGTTTGAGAATGTCAAGGCGAAGCTGAAGTCGCTGACGGACAACCGTGCGAAGATCGCCGAGCGGATCGCGGAAGCGCGGGAGCTTGGCGATCTCAAAGAGAACGCTGAGT
>JBCCQU010000257.1:0-3961 GCA_039208875.1 Planctomycetota bacterium | reverse complement strand
CGCAAGGCAACAGCCGTTGACGCAGTTCGCCGCTATGACTCCGCGGCCGCGATGGCGGATGATCTCGAACGCCTCGCAGACGGCCGTCCTGTTGCCGCCCGCCCGCCGTCGTGGAGCTACATCGCGTCTCGGCTGATCCGCCGCCGACCTGTTAGCTTCGGGCTCGGCGCTATTGCTCTTGCAGCCATTCTGGCACTCTCGCTCGTGGCCGCCTTTGGTTTCGCAACGGCGTCAGATCAGCGCGACGCCGCACTTGTTGCAGAAGCCCGAGCAACCGAGGCATCCGCGTTCCTCCGCGGCATGCTGGCATCACCAGACCCGGACATCGACGGTCCCAACGTGAGAGTCATCGACGTGCTCGATCGCTCGGCGAGGCAGATCGATCTGTTGCACGCTGACGACCCCCTGGTCGCGATAGACCTGCACAGCACGATCGGGTGGACCTACGCCGCGCTTTCGCAGCACCAGCAGGCGGTGCGACACCTCACCGATGCGATCGCGATCGCCAGACGGCAAGCCAACGCCGATACCGCGGAGTTACTCCTGCTCGAATCCAGCCTTGCAGATAGCGAGCTCGAGACCGGACGCATCGCAGAAGCGTTGTCCCGCATGGAAGATGTCCTCGCTCGCGCGACGGCCGCACCACGACTCCCTGAACAGATCCTCGCATCCCTTCTCGTGAACTACGGCGAGGTGCTACGAAACGCCGGGCGAACCGACGACGCCCTGGCAGCCCTTGAGACTGCACGCAACAGCCTTGCCGCGATCACCGACCCTTCGAATCAAGAGTACCGCGCCGCGCTGTCCGCTCTCGGTCGCAACTATCTCGAAGAGTCACTCGCCGAAGATGCCCGTGAGGTATTCACGACCTTGCTTGCAACCTTTGACGCCGAAGAACAGCAGTCACCCAACTGGCTAACTGCGCGAAGCAATCTCGCGATCGCACTCGCAACCGAAGGCCGCCACAAGGAAGCGATCCCAATCTACGAGGAAGTATTGGCCACAGGCGCCGATGTGCTAGGGTCGCAGCACGCAACACTGCGCAGGATTCGCAGCACACTCCCTGACTCATATTTCGCGATCGGCGATGCTGAGAACGCGCTCGCCACGGCCCGCCGGGCGGTCGGTGAAGCAACCGAAGCACACGGCCTTGGTACGGTGGGAGAACTTGTTGCACTAAACAACTACGCTGTGCTGCTCCTCCGGCTCGATCGGCTCGACGAAGCGCTCCCGATCACGCGACGGCTCGCGACTGAGATGCCCGATGTGCTCGGTTCCGATCATCCGCGGACGCTGATTGGTCTTCGAAATCATGCGAGCGTGCTGGATAAACTCGGTCAAGACAACGAAGCCGCCGCGGTCCTTAGCAGCATTGTCGACATTCAGCAAGCCACACTCGGCGACGCCCACTTCGACACGATCGTGACCAAGAACAACCTTGCCCATCTGCTTGAAACGCTGGGCCGATCTAAGGAAGCGGCCGAGCTCATGCGCGGTGTTGTCGACCACTCCGGGCCCGACAGCGGACTTCCACCGCCTGCGAGAGGCATCTTCCAACTCAACCTTGGTCGATCTTTGATATCAATCGGAGAATTGGATCAGGCCGAGAGTGCTTTGAACCTGGCGCTCGAACTCTTTCCAGGAAACAAGTCGCACGAAGCAAAGGTACAAGATGCACGAGCTCGCCTTAACGCCATGCGGAGCGCGGCGCGTCCTAAGCACGAGGAGACTTCAGATGCTGTGGGCACCTAAGTCAATTGCCAGATTCAGCCATGTCGCGGTCCCACGTCTTTCTCGGTGGAAAGCGTAGAGTCGTCTCATGGCATCGAACGCCGACGACGCTACAGCCATTCTCGTTCGCCTGGGCGGCGGAGACTCTGCCGCCGCTGACGAGTTGACGCCGCTGCTCTACGAGCAGATGCGTGCACTCGCGGGGTCCATGCTCACTGAAGAACGGATCGGCCACACGCTGCAACCGACGGCGTTGGTGCATGAAGCCTACCTCAAGCTGATCGACCAAAGACAAGTCTCGCAGAGGGACCACACGGCGTTTCTTCGCCTTGCCGCCATGGTCATGCGCCGCGTCCTCGTCGACCACGCTCGGGCGAGGCATCGTCTAAAGCGTGGTGGCGCCGCAAAGCGTGTCACTCTTCATGACGCCCACGCCACGTGGGCACCCGCTTCGTCGGGGCTCGATGCCGAAAGGCTGGACTCTGCGCTCAGCACCCTCGAAACGCTGGACGAACGCAAGGCTCGGCTGGTCGAGTTGCGTTTCTTCTGCGGGCTCAACGAACAGGCCGCCGCCGATGCGCTCGGTGTGTCCCGCGCAACGGCGGCCCGTGAATGGCGGATGGCGCGATCGTGGATCCAACGCGAGCTCGACCGAAAGGGTGATCAGTGACAGATCACGACGTGTTCCGCGAAGTTGAACGATGCTTCAACGAAGTCTGCGACCTCCCTCCTGAACGACGCGAGCAGCGGCTGATGGAGCTCGTGCCCAACAACGCGGCGGTGCGATCGGAAGTACTTGAGCTCGTGCGGGCCGATGAACGCGCTGCCTCAGGCCACGGCCTCACGCCGACCGCGGTGCAGAAC
The DNA here is from genome assembly GCA_039208875.1 of Planctomycetota bacterium. Lineage (GTDB taxonomy): Bacteria > Planctomycetota > Phycisphaerae > Phycisphaerales > UBA1924 > JBCCQU01. The sequence goes on along the minus strand of JBCCQU010000257.1, from coordinate 1,366 downwards.
CAGTTCGACGCAGCCGTGTCCGCACAGCGTGACGCGAGCGCAGCTGATCCAGAGTCCATCGGCGACTACCGCATCGTCAGGCGGCTGGGCGCGGGCGGCATGGGCGTCGTTTACGAGGCAGAGCAGCCCTCCCCCCGTCGACGAGTCGCGCTCAAGGTTTTGCGACCCGGGCACTTCACTCCCGAACTCATCCGACGATTTCAGTTCGAGGCAGAGGCGCTCGGAAGGCTTCGGCATCCGTCGATCGCTCAGGTCTACCAAGCCGGTGTGACGCCCGAGCGGGATGCACCCCAGCCGTTCTTCGCCATGGAGCTTGTGCAGGGCAGCATGCTGACGGACTGGCTCCGCGATCGCTCGACCGCCGAGCGGCTTTCCATGATCGCACAGATCTGCGACGCGGTACAGCACGCTCACGCGAGGGGGGTGATGCACCGCGACCTCAAGCCGGCCAACATCATGGTGAGCGACGACAGCCAGCCCAAGGTCCTGGACTTCGGTGTCGCGCGAGCGCTCGACACAGATGCAACAGCCGAAACCGCGTACACACAAGCCGGGCAACTCGTGGGCACGCTTCCGTACATGAGCCCCGAGCAGGTTTCGGGGGATTCCCGCGAGGCCGATACTCGGTCCGATGTCTACGCGTTGGGTGTAATCCTCTTCGAAGCACTCACCGGGAGGACCCCCCATGATCTCAGGGACACAGGGATTGTTGAATCGGCCACAATCATCCGCACGACCGATGCAGCACGGCTCGCGCGAACTGATACGAAGTATCGGGGCGATCTCGACGTCATCGCAGCGAAGGCCCTCGAACGCGACCGAGAGCGGCGCTATCAGACCGCCGCGGAACTCGGCGACGACATCCGGCGCTTTCTCGCGGGCCAGACGATCACAGCCCGGCCGGCTAGCGCTGTTTACCAACTCAGCCGCGTCGCCAAGCGGCACCTGCCGGTCACAATCGCGTCCGCGGTCGCGCTCGTCGCATTGGTCGGCGCTGTTGTCGGCGTATCGATTGCTCTTCGTGACTCGATCGCACAGCGCGCCGAGGCCGAGCGTCGCGCCGGCATCGCCGAAGCGGTGACATCATTTTTGAACAACGATCTGCTGGCCGCAGCAAGCCCGGATGCGCTGGGGTACGACGCCACGATCCGCGAAGCACTCGACCTTGCCGCCGAGCGGCTCCCGGATCGCTTCGAGTCGCAGCCGGTCACCGGTGCGGCGATCCGCAATAATGTCGCGAACGTCTACCACGTGCTCGGTGAGTTTGCCACCGCGGCTTCGCTCGCGACGGAAGCCCGCGACTTGTTTCTCGCGGAACTCGGGGAGGATCACGAACTGACCCGCTTCGCGCAGCAGGATATCGGTG
>JBCCQU010000256.1:0-3967 GCA_039208875.1 Planctomycetota bacterium | reverse complement strand
GGTCGGGCTTGCCGCCGCCCTTGCCGCCGACGGCCTCGGCTGTCACGCGTACCCAGTCGCCGGCCTTGATGCCGCGGGCGATGAGGTCTTTCGGAGCCTGCGCGATGATGGCGACCTGCGGCTTGGCGGGGTCGGTCTCGTCGGCGCTCGCCAGCAGCACAGCGTGCTTGGGCAGCTTGTCGCGGATGAGCTTGCACGCAGCCTGCAGTGCTTGGCGATCGGAACCGGCGGATACGCGCGACACGATGAACGCGTTGGGGCTGCCGGCTGCGTTCTGCGCGATGACGCGGGCTTCACCCTCGACGCGGGCGCGGGTCTCGGCAGCCACGGCCTTGGCAGCGTCCTTGAGTTTGTCGTTGAGCGTTGCGAGCTGACCCTTGAGCTGCGCGCGCGATGCTGCTGACAATGTCTCGGCGTCCATGTCGGTCGCGATCGCTTTGGCCTCGGTCGTGAGTTCGGTGGCTGAGAGCGACTGCGCCTTGGCGATGCGCTCGGCGAAGGCGTGAGCTGCAGCCATGGCAGCGAGCGCGGGCTTACCGGTGAGCGCCTCGATGCGGCGCACGCCCTTGGCGATGCCGGTCTCGCTTGTGATCGCAAAGGCCTCGGCCTCGTCGGTCGTTGCGAGGTGCGTCCCGCCGCAGAACTCGATGCTGCAGTCGGCCCAGCGTTCGTTTTCGGGGTCGGCAATGACGTCCTGCACATCGGCGCCGATGCAGACGACGCGGACGGGATCGGGGTATTTCTCGCCGAACACGGCACGCAGGCCGGTGATGCCCTGCGCGACATACAGCGGCGCGATGCTGGCTGTCACGACTTGCTTATCGCTGATGATCGTGCGCACGCGTTGTTCGATGTCGGCCAGTTCGGCATCGGTTACGGGCTTGTTGTGCGCGAAGTCGAAGCGGAGACGATCGGGCGCGACGAGCGAGCCTTTCTGGTCGACGTGATCGCCCAGCACATCGCGGAGTGCTTTGTTGAGCAGGTGCGTGGCGGTGTGGTTGGCCTGCGCGGGTTGGCGATGCGCGTTGTCTGGCTTGATGGCGACGACATCGCCGACGCGGATCTCGCCGCGGGCGACGAGGCCGATGTGCAGCACATAGCCGCCGAAGGCCTGGGTGTCTTGCACGCGGAAGCTGCCGCCGCCGTGATCGTTGCCGATCTTGCGTTCATGCGTGACATCGAGCTTGGCTTTGTCGCCGACCTGGCCGCCGGCCTCGGCGTAGCACGATGTTTTGTCGAGGATGATGCCGACGGTGCCGGTGCCGATGTTGGCGTGCTCGTCGAAGTTCTTGTTGTCCCAGATCGCGACGACCTTGGCCGATGTCGTGCGGCCGGCGTGCTTGTGCGAGTCATCGGTCGGCCTGATGTTGAGCTTTTTGAGCTTGTCGACCGCGTCGGTGGTGAGCGCGATGGAGCTGCCCGCGGTGGACTTGGCACCGGCGCGGCTGCGCTCTTTCTGCTTGGCCATCTCGGCCTCGAAGCCGGCGATGTCGACGCCGATGCCGCGCTCGGCCGCCATGAGTTGCGTGAGATCGATGGGGAAGCCGAAGGTATCGTAGAGCTTGAAGGCATCTGGGCCGGTGATCGAACCGGATGCCGCGACCTCATCGAACAGCTTGATGCCGCGGTCGAGCGTCTTGCCGAAGCTGTCTTCCTCGTCGGCGATCACGCTGCGGATGTGCTCAGCCTTGGTGCGTAGCTCCGGGAAGGCATCGCCCATCATGTCGACGACGGTCGGCACGAGTGCGGCGAAGAAGCCGGGCGGTGCGTCCATCATTTGCCGGCCGAAGCGGACGGCCCTTCGCAGGATGCGCCGAAGCACATAGCCCGCGCCCTCGTTGCTTGGTGTTGCGCCGTCGGCGATGGCGAAGCTGAGCGCACGGATGTGGTCGGCAATGACGCCGTAGGCCATATCGATCTGGTCTTTGTCGTCTTTGCCGAGCTTGCCGCGGTAGCTGCGTGGTGCGCGCGCAGCACGTTCGATCGCGTCGAAGATCGGCAGGAACAGATCGGTGTCGTAGTTGGACCGCACGTTCTGCATCACGCTGACGAGGCGTTCGAGCCCCATGCCGGTGTCGACGTGCTTGGCCGGCAGGTCGAGCAGCGTCGCGTCGGCTTGTCGGTCGTACTGGATGAAGACAAGGTTCCAGATCTCCAGCACGTCCGGGTCGTCTTGGTTGACGAGTGCCGCTGCGTCGCGATCGCCGATGCGGTCGTAGTGCAGCTCGGAGCACGGGCCGCAGGGTCCGGTGTCGCCCATCTCCCAGAAGTTGTCTTTGAATGAGCCTGGCAGGACGCGCTGGGGTGGCAGATGCCGAAGCCAGAGGTCGCGGGCTTCGAGGTCGGGCGCGAGGCCGGCTGACTTATCACCACCGAAGTACGTCGCGTAGAAGCGTGACGGGTCGAGGGCCATGCAACCTTCGCTCTCGGGCCCGGTGAGGAAGTGCCAGGCCCACTCGATGGCCTCGGCCTTGAAGTAGTCGCCGAATGACCAGTTGCCGAGCATCTCGAAGAAGGTGTGGTGGTAGGTGTCTTTGCCGACGTCTTCGAGGTCGTTGTGCTTGCCGCCGGCCCGGATGCACTTCTGGCTGTTGGTGGCGCGGGCGAGGCCTTCGAGCGGGCTGCCCGGCTCGACCTGGCCCAAGAAGCACGGCTTGAACTGGTTCATGCCGGCGTTGGTGAACAGCAGCGTGGGGTCGCCAATCGGCACGACGGGCGATGACGCGACGATGGGATGGCCGTCGCTGGGCGATGGCTTGGCGGCGAAATACTCGATGAAGGCCCGGCGGATGTCCGCAGCTCGGCGGAAGCGTGGTCGGCGGGTGGGCTCGGATTGATCGTGCGATGTCTGATCTTGGGCTGTCATTGTCGGCGGGTCCGGTGAGAGGTCGGCGTGTCGGATCGAGGATAGTCTGCCGATGGAAGGATCGAGGCCCGGCGGCAGCGGGGGCTCTTGCTTGGTAGTTCCGAGGGATCGGGCGATGGGAGCCGAACGGATGCGCGAGTACGACCTGTGTGTCATCGGGAGCGGGCCTGCGGGGCAGCGGGCCGCGATTCAGGCTGCCAAGCTCGGCAAGCGCGTCTGCGTGATCGAGAAGAAGGATGTCGTCGGCGGGGCTGCGATCAACACGGGGACGATCCCGAGCAAGGCGTTGCGCGAGGCGATCCTGAAGGCCGGCGACCGGGCCAGCGCCATGCCGACCATGGCCGACTTCTCGAGCGTTCGCCATCGCACGTTCGAGTCGATCCGGGCCAGTGCGCACAACGTCATTCAGGCTGAGCTTCGGCTGGCGTACGAGCATCTGTCGAGCAACGACATCGACATCATCAACGGGCACGCGTCGTTCCGCGATGAGCGCACGGTGGATGTCGTCGGACCGCGCGGCTCAGACTTTGTTGTCGCGGAGAACTTCCTCGTCGCTGTCGGCACGCGGCCGGCCAAGCCCGATCACATCGACTTCGGTGCTGAGGACATCGTGACGTCGGACGAGATCGTGTCGATGCCGGAGCTGCCGCGATCGATGATCGTGGTCGGCGGCGGGGTGATCGGCACCGAGTACGCCTCGATGATGTCGGCCCTCGGCGTCAAGGTCACGCTCGTCGAAGGTCGCGACAAGCTGCTGGACTTCGTCGACGACGAGATCACCGAAGCGCTGCAGTACCACCTTCGGCAGAACGGCATGACGCTGCGGCTCGGCGAGAAGGTCACGAAGATTCAGCGGATCGACAAGCCGGACGGCGCACGATCTTCAGACGGCACGATGGTCGAAGCGATGCTGGAATCGGGCAAGATGCTGCGCGCCGATTCGTTGTTGTACGCGATCGGTCGGCAGGGCTGCACCGACTCGTTGAGCTTGCAAAATGTTGGGCTCGCGGCCGATCATCGCGGTCGGCTCCGCGTGGACGAGAACTTCCAGACCGATGCGCCGAGCGTTTACGCCGCGGGCGATGTCATCGGCTTTCCGGC
>JBCCQU010000255.1:0-3979 GCA_039208875.1 Planctomycetota bacterium | reverse complement strand
GCCGTAACGACGAAGGCACAGTCGCTGGCGATTTGCATCCGCGTCGGCGAACAGCATCGAGAGGTTTGAGCCGGAGCCATGAGGGCCCGGTCAGGAGTCAGCTATGACGAAGTTCTTTCGGAAAGCAAGGCGACGCGGGTTCACGCTGATTGAGCTGTTGGTGGTCATCGCCATCATCGCCTTGCTCATCGGCATTCTGCTACCGGCACTCGGCGACGCCCGACGTGCAGCTCGGCTCACGCTGTGCCTCGCCAACCAGAAACAGCTCGGCGTCGGAGCGCTGTCCTACCAAGCCGACTTCCGGGGCGTGCTCGCAAACGCCAACTGGCCCAAGGAAGAAGCAGGGCCGAGTCAGTTTGCCGACCTGCAGGGCCCATTCACCTTCTCCACGCAGGCCAGCGCCGCCCACGTGACTGACATCATCCGTCGCCGCGCAGGCACGCTGCCGGTCATCGGTCAGCTTCAGCTTCGTGCCAACTGGATCCCCAACGTTCTCTATAGCCACCTGCCGCTGCTCGACTACATCGGAGAGTCGCTGCCCACGCCGCTCTCAGTGTGCCCGGAAGACACCGCTCGCGTCGATTGGCAGGACCTCGAGGATTACTATCGCGGCAATCTCCGCCCGTTCCAGCCCTTCCCGGTCAGCAACGGCACCGCCGGAGCCACCGTCCCCTTCTCATCGAGCTACACGGCTAACCTGGCCTCATACGACGGTGCACAGAGCTCCGACATTAACGCCTTTTTTGGCCAAACCGTCGCGAGCCGAATCGCACAGATCGAAGTGGGTCTGTATCGAGTCACCGCAGATAGCCCGGACCTCGGCAACGTCAATGGCGAACTCACCCAATTCCCGTCCCAGAAGGTCTACTACAACTGCAACGAAGACCGCCACACGCTCAGGCGAAAGTACTTTGCAGTCCAAGGCGCACAGTGCCCCGTGCTCATGTTCGATGGCTCCGCCTCCGTCCGGCCATACGCCAAGGACGATCCGCTCAGCCCGGCAAACAACCGCACCGTCTTCGATCCGGAAGGCGCCAACCTCGGCTGGAACCCCATTTCGCCGGTTGCTGCCTTCTATCGAATCCCGGGCGGCTACACGCCGGAAGATCCGTGGGACGCACCGCTCGCGACCAGCGGAACCTCGGACGAGGTCATCGCACGCTTTCAATCCACTCGCGGCGGACTGTTTGGCATCGACTACGGCGGAGATGCCATCCGCGCCGGCCTGCTGAACTGACTGCTGCAAGTTTCGATTCACACTGAATCTCAGAAGCCGCGTCGTGTTGTCGGCGCGGTTTTTCGTTTTTGCCAAGTCTCATAAAGATTCATCGCAGCTTAAGCACTACGCACACCTCGCGAACGTGCAACAGTTCGCCAACCAGACACGAGTGAGGGTGCCGCTGATGAATATTCTAATCGCTGACAAACTCGACCCAGCCGTCATTGAACGACTCGGACGCGAGCACTCACTCACCGTGGTGCCCGATGCCGATGGCGAGTCACTCGCTGCCGCTGCCGCCGATGCAAAGCCCGAGATTCTGATCGTCCGCTCGACCAAGGTCACTGCTGCAGTGTTCGACGCTGCCCCCACACTCCGCATGGTCATCCGTGCCGGGGCTGGCGTCGACAACATCGATAGTGATACCGCCTCAGCCCGCGGCGTCGCGGTCTGCAACTGCCCAGGCACAAATGCCGTCGCCGTCGCCGAACTCGCAATCGGCCTGCTCGTTGCCTGCGATCGTCGCATCCCCGATCAGCAGCAAGCTCTGCTCGCCGGCCGCTGGGACAAGCCCGGCTTCGCGAAGGCCCGCGGCCTCAAGGGTCGCACGCTCGGCATCGTCGGCGTCGGTGCGATCGGTCGCGAGGTCATCACCCGCGCCAAAGCCTTTGGCGTGCACATCATCGCGTGGTCGCGCAGCCTGACGCCAGAAGCCGCGAGCGATCTCGGCACCGAGTTTGGCGGCTCGTCGCGAGATGATCTCTTGGCCATGCTCACGAAGTGCGACGCCGTCTCGCTGCACGTCGCCCTCTCCGACGACACCCGCCACCTCGCCGATGCCGAGTTCTTCGCAGCTCTGCCAGATGGCGCCATCGTCATCAACACCGCACGCGGCGGCGTCCTCGATGAGGCAGCCCTCCGCGACGCTGTCAACAACCGCGGCTTCCGCGCCGGCCTCGACGTCCACGAAACGCAACCCAAGCCGACCGACACCGAATTCGACGCAGCGACGATTTCCCAGCCCGGTATCTACGGCACGCACCACTGCGGTGCGTCGACAGCCCAGGCTCAGGCCGCGGTCGGCGAGGCGGTTGTTGCGATCGTCCGCAGCTTCGCCGACAATGGGCATACGCTCAACTGCGTCAACGCGGACCGTCTCAAGACCGCCACCGCCTAAGCCAGCACTCATCGCCACCACCGCGGTGCCGAGCCTCCGGAGCATGCCGTGACAACATCCACAGCCACTGTTCGCGTCTTCAACTTTTCTGCCGGCCCGGGCGTCCTGCCGGAGTCCGTCTTGGAGCAAGTCCGCGAGGATGTCCACAACATCCGCGGCACCGGCATCGGCATCATGGAGCACTCGCACCGTGGCAAGCTCTTCGATGCGGTGCTCGAAGAAGCCGAAGCACGCTGCCGCCAGATCGCCAACATCTCGGATGACTACGCGATCTTGTTCATGACCGGCGGCGCGACGAGCCAGAACCATCTCGTGCCGATGAATCTACTGCCTGAGGGCGGTCATGCTGATTACGCCGTCACCGGCAAGTGGGCGGAAGCCTCGCAAAAAGAAGCCGAGTTCTACGGCACGAGCAACGTCGCCTACACCAGCAAGCCCGACAATCACAACCACGTGCCCACGCAAGACCAGCTCAAGCTCTCGCCCGATGCCGCGTACTTCCATTACACCTCAAACAATACGATCGCGGGCACGCAATATCACTACCGTCCCGAAACCCCCGGCGATGTGCCGCTCGTGTGCGACGCGTCGAGCGACTTCTTCAGTTCGCCCGATCTCGACGTCAGCACGTTCGGCCTTATCTACGCCGGCGCCCAGAAGAACATCGGCCCTGCCGGCACCACGCTCGTCATCGTTCGCAAAGACCTGCTCGAGCGCCAGCCGCGCCCGCTCCCGACGCTCTGCAACTACAAGGTCTTCGCCGAAAAGGGCAGCCGCCCCAACACCCCGCCGGTCTTCCCGATCTACGTCGTCAGCCTCGTGTTCCAGTGGATCCTCGATCAGGGCGGCCTCGCACCTATCGCCGAGCGCAACGCCGCCAAGGCCAAGGTCATCTACGACGTCCTCGACGAACTCGACTTCTACAACCCGCACGCTCAGCTCGGTAGCCGATCGCTCATGAACATCACCTTCCGCACGCCCAGCGAAGAGCTCGACAAGGCGTTCGTTGCCGAGTCAGACGCCAACGGCATGGCCAACCTCAAGGGCCACCGCTCGGTCGGCGGCATGCGCGCAAGCATCTACAACGCCTTCCCCCCTGAGGGCTGCGATGCGCTCGCTCAGTTCTTGCGAGACTTCGCTGCCAAGCACGGCTGACTCACCTGCCGGCCGCGAGCCGCGCTGTCGCCGCGTCGAAAACGTCCTGCACCAAGATCCGCTCCATCAACCGAGCGTTCTCAGCTCGCTTGTGTGACAGGCGGTCACTCGGCGTCACGCGTTGCAAGACATCGCGCTGCCGCGCATACGGCCCGACCCGCACGACATCGGTCGGCCCGTACAGCGCGACCATCGGCCGCGCAAACCCAACAGCCATGTGCACCGCAGCCGAGTCGTTCGCAACAACGAGCGACGACCTCTCAATCAACGCCATCAATTCGCCGACGCTTGTCTTGCCGACGAGATACGCAATCCGCGAGTCACGCTTCGACATCTCCAGCAGCGGCTCGCATTGATCGTCCTCACCCGGACCGCCAACCGCCTGGGCGCAAGAGTTGGTCGAGACGGGATACATGCACAACCATGCG
>JBCCQU010000254.1:0-3980 GCA_039208875.1 Planctomycetota bacterium | reverse complement strand
GTGGTGCCGGGGAAGAGCTGCGTCATCCGCTGGCCGACGATCTCGTCGCGCTGCAGCAGCACCATTCGACAGGCGGCGGGATTGGCCTCGGCGTGGATGAAGTCGATGATGTGCCCGACGCCGCTACGCGCACGCTCTCGCCCGAGGTCATGCACTCGCTCGTGCAGAACACGCCCTCCGGGCTGTTGCTGCTCACGCCGTTGCGCGACGACGCCGGCCACATCATCGACTTCATCCACGCCGAGGCCAATCCCGCCGCCTGTCGAATGGTGCTGCTGCAGCGCGACGAGATCGTCGGCCAGCGGATGACGCAGCTCTTCCCCGGCACCACCACCGATGGCCTCTTCGAAATCTATCGCGAAGTCGCCGAGACAGGCGAAACATGGACCGCCGAGGTGCACTACGGCGACGACCGGCTCACCGGCTGGTACGAGGTCACCGCTGTGCCGGCGCAAGACGGCGTGGCCGTCATGTTTGTCGAGACCACCGGCCGACATTTTGAAGCCGCCACCGCCCGCGCCGCCCGAGACCAGCTCGCCACCTTCATCAACCACACCCCCGCAGCCGTGGCCGTCTTCGATCACGAGATGCGCTACCTCGCGGCCAGTCACCGCTGGTACAGCGACTACAACCTGCAAGGCCAAGACATCATCGGCCGATCGCATTACGACGTCTTTACCGACATACCGCAAGAGTGGAAAGACATCCATCAACGAGTCATCGCCGGCGAAACACTCCGCTGCGCCGAGGACCGCTTCGACCGTGCAGACGGCACCACCATCTTCCTGCACTGGGATCTGCACCCCTGGCACGATGAAGCCACCGGCACCAACGGCCTCATCATGTTCACCGAGGTCATCACCGAACGCGTCTCCGCACGCCGACAGCTCGAACAACTCAGCCGACGCTTCGAACGCGCTGTCCGCGGCTCTTCCGACGGCCTCTGGGATTGGAATCTGCAAACCGAAAAAGTCTGGCTCAGCCCCCGCTTCCGCGAACTGCTCGGCCTACCCCCAGACGCCGATGATCCAAATGCCGACGAAGCACAAGACCCCGGCGTGGTGCGCGACGCAATAAAGCTCGCGAGGCTCCTCAACAAGAACGACCTGCAAGCTGTCAAAGATGCGGTCGAAAACCACATCAAGCACAACAAGCCATATCACGTGCAGTTCCGCCTGCGACACGCCGACGGCCGCGATCGCTGGTTCCTAGGTCGAGGCCAATGCGAAGTCGACGACGACGGCAACCCGACACGCATGGCCGGCTCCATCACCGACATCACCGAGCGCCGCTACGCCGAGCGTCGCCTCAACGCATCCCTCACCGCCAGCCAGGTCGGCATGTGGGAGTGGGACATGCTCACCGATGTCACCCACTTCTCCGACACCTGGTTCACAATGCTCGGCTACGAGCCCAACGAGCTGCCGCACACCTTCCAGACGTGGGCCGACCTCGTGCACCCGGATGAACTCGACGGCGCCCAACAAGCCATCCGCGATCACCTCGATGGCAAAACCGACGTCTACGCCGCCGAGCTCCGCATGCGGCACAAGAAGGGCCACTGGCACTGGATCGCCACCACAGGCTCCGTCATCGACCGCGATGACGACGGCAACCCGACAGTCCTCCACGGCGTGCACTTCGATATCAGCAAGCTCAAGCAGACCGAAGCCCAGCTCACCGCAGCACGCGACGAAGCACAAGCCGCCAGCGACGCCAAGGGCGACTTCATCGCCAACGTCAGCCACGAAGTGCGCACGCCGATGACCGCCATCCTCGGCTTCACCGATCTCATGGCCGACGAGCACGCACCCGCCGACGAGCGACGCGCCCACGCCGCCATCGTCCGTCGCAACGGCCAGCACCTGCTGCACGTCCTCAACGACATCCTCGATCTCTCCAAGATCGAGGCCGGCCGACTCGCAATCGAGAACCTGCCGACCGATCCCGCCGACATCGTCCGCGATGTCGCCGCAGTCTTCGCGCCGCGTGCAGCCAAGAAGCAAATCGCGCTCAACGTCGAAATCGACGCCGACCACCCCAGCGCCATCAACTCCGACCCCACGCGCCTGCAACAGATCATCGCCAACCTTGTGAGCAATGCGGTCAAGTTCACCGACGAAGGCAGCGTCACCGTGCGAGCCGGGCTCGATCCCGCGGACCACTCGCGCATCCGCATCGAAGTCGCCGACACCGGCATCGGCCTCGAACCCGAGCACATCGACCGCGTCTTCAAGCCGTTCAACCAAGCCGACACCTCCACCACACGCAAGTTCGGCGGCTCAGGTCTCGGCCTCGCCATCGCCAGGCGCCTCGCCAATCTCCTCGGCGGCGATCTCACCGTGCGGAGCACGCCCGGCCAAGGCAGCACCTTTACCGCCACTGTCGCAATTGGCTCGCCGGCCGACGCCGACCCGCACACGCCGCAGCCCGCCACCACATCGCATACTCCCGCCGACAGCCGCCACCATGCGCCGCTCTCAGCCCGCGTGCTGCTCGCTGAAGATGCGCCCGACACCGCCAAGCTCATCGCCGCGATTCTCGCCCGGGCCGGGGCCGATGTGCATCACGTCGTCAACGGCCAGCAAGCCACCGAGGCAGCACTCGAAGCCTTCGATGCCGGCGATCCCTTCCACGTCGTCCTCATGGATATGCAGATGCCCATCGTCGATGGCTTCACCGCCGCCGCAGATCTCCGCTCCCGCGGCTACCCACTGCCGATCATCGCCCTCACCGCCGATCCGCGGGACGAAACCGCCAAACGCTGCCTCGATGTCGGCTGCGACCACTTCGCCACCAAACCCATCCATCGCGAAAAACTGCTGGAGCTTGTCCGCATGTGGGCCAGCACCGCCGAGCCGATCATCAACCAAGCAACAACCTGAGCCTGACCCCCACGCCCCGCACGCGTACCGTTCCGGCGTTCCATAACCGCCAGAGCCAAAACGCATGCCACAAGCCCCCTCAACATCTCCCGACGCCGCAGCATCGCCCGATGCAGGCCAGAGCGCCGACAAGCTCCGTCTCGGTCTGCCCAAGGGCCGCATGCACGACAACGTCGTCCGCCTGCTCGACGACGCCGGCCTCAATATCCGCGCCTCCACCCGCGGCTACCGCCCGCGCATCAACCTCCCCCACGCCGAGGTCAAAATCCTCAAGCCGCAGAACGTCGTCGAGATGCTCGACGCCGGCTCACGCGATGTCGGCTTCGCCGGTGCAGACTGGGTCGCCGAACTCAAAGCCGACGTGCAAGACATCCTCGACACCGGCTTCGATCCCGTAAGACTGGTCGCCGCCGCGCCGCGCAGCCTCATCACAGCCGAAGGCCAGCTCCCAGACCGACCACTCCGCGTAGCCGGCGAATACCCCGAACTCATCACACGCTGGCTCAAGCAAGCCCGCCCGAATGACATCTTTGTGCGCAGCTTCGGCGCGACCGAGGTCTTCCCGCCAGAAGACGCCGACTACATCGTCGATGTCACGCAGAGCGGCGCGACGCTCGAAGCAAACAACCTCGTCATCGTCGACGAGCTCTTTCGCAGCTCCACTCGGCTCTTCGCCTCTAACAAAGCCATGGCCGATCCGGCCCGCAAGCAACGCATCGACGATCTCGCCGTCCTGCTGAGATCAGTCCTCGAAGCCCGAACACGCGTCCTGCTCGAAGTCAACGTCGGCAGCGACGCCCTCGATGCCGTCGTCAAGGTGCTGCCGTGCATGCGCGAGCCGACGATTGCGCAACTGCACGACGGCGCTGGCTATGCCGTCCGCGTCGCCGTGCCCAAGCACGACGTGCCGGCCATCATCCCAAGCATCAAGGCCGCCGGCGGCACCGACATCGTCATCATCCCGCTCGCCCAGGTCGTGCCCTAGCACATGGCCTCGCCCACCCCCGCAACCGCAGCCCACGGCGCCACGCCCTATCGCATGGCCGCTCCCGCGCGCACGCCCGACATCATCATCGATGCCAACGAAGGCCCGCC
>JBCCQU010000253.1:0-4020 GCA_039208875.1 Planctomycetota bacterium | reverse complement strand
GCGCACGGCCGATGGCGCAGCGCTCGAGCGAGCCAACGCCGCAGCCAGCGTGCAGGTATGGCGCATTCGTGATCTCGAGGCCTATCGCAGTGAGCTTTTGCTGCCGTATCGCAAGGGTGCGACGCTCGCGGAGGTTGCCCAGAGCTTCGACGAATCGTCGCGTGAGCGAGTGCTTGGCTTGGCTGCCGACCTCCGGGACCGTGTCGAGCAAGCACGGCGACAGACCGGCGTTGTTGGGCGGGTGTCGTCGTCGCTCATGATGCATCTGCAGGGCGTGCTGCAACAGGTTCAGCGGCGGCTCAGCCACGCGGGAACCTATTCGACGCGGGCGAGAGTCGAAGCCGGACCGGCTGTGGTCTCGGCGATTGACGTCACGAGCTAACGAGCAGGAGCCCCGCAACCGTGTCACTCAATGGTGCCATCCTCGCCGGCCAGTCCGCACTGAACGCGAGCCAGGCTGCGATTCAGGTCGCGTCGAACAACATCGCGAACGCGGCAACACCCGGCTACTCGCGGCAGACCGCGGAGCTGTCGCCAATCCGCGGCTTGTCGGTGGGCAACATCGGCATCATCGGTCGCGGCGTGCAGATCAGCGACGTGACACGCGAGATCAATCAGGCTCTGCAAGGTCGGCTGTGGACCGGCATCGCTGAGGAGTCGGCTGCTGCACGCGAGTTTGCGACGCTTTCGACCGTCGAAGGCACGCTGAACGAACTGACCGACTTCGATCTCTCGACCAGTCTTTCGGACTTCTTCAACGCGTGGAGCGAGCGGGCGAACCTGTCCGAGTCGTCCGCGGTCGTTGTGCAGCAGGGCGAGGCGCTGGCGTCAAACTTCCGCCGCATACGCACCGAGCTGAGCGATACCCGCCGTCAGATCGACGATGAGCTTGCAAGCTCTGTCGCGCGGGCCGATGAGTTGCTGAGCCAGGTAGCCGACATCAACCGCCGCATCGGCAACGCTGAGGGTGGGACGCGCGTTGCGAACACGCTGCGCGACCAACGCGACGCGATCGTCAGCGAGCTCTCGCAGCTGCTCGATGTCAGCGTCGTCGAGCAAAGCAACGGGCTGTACGACGTGCTTGTTGGCTCGACGCCGATCGTGCTGGGCGCGACTAACCGCGGGCTTGAGCTTCGGCGGAACGCTGAGGGCGACTCTGTGCGGGTGGCTCTTGCGGTCGGTAACGGCGGCCGCGAGGTTGAATCCGACAGCGGCGCGATCGGCGGCCTGTTCCGAGCTCGCAACGGCTCGATCAACGAGGCGATCGACGACATCGACGATATCGCTGCAAAGCTGATCTTTGAGGTCAACAAGCTGCACGCGACGTCGACCAACGCAGCCGGATACACGCAGTTGCAATCGTCGGTGACGCTGACCGCGGAGGACCAACTGCTGCCGCTCAACGACGGCACCAATGCGAGCATCGGGCGGCTGCCGTTTGGCCCGCAGAACGGCGGCTTCCTCGTGCATGTCGAGAATAAAGCCACGGGGGAGATCAACACCGTCCGCATCGATGTCGATCTCGATGGCATCAACGACGCCGGCCTGCCGGGCATTACCGATGACACCTCGGCTGAGGACATCCGCGCGGCGCTCGCGGGCATCGGCAACCTCAACGCGACATTCACCGGCGACGGCCGACTGTCGATCAGCTCCGATCCGGGATTCTCGTTCAGCTTCAGCGACGATTCGTCGGACGTGCTCGCGGCACTCGGCGTCAACTCGTACTTCACGGGGCGATCCGCAGCGAGCATTGATGTCCGGGCCGATCTGTCCGAAAGCCCGAGCCAACTCGGTGCGGGCCGACTCGTTGATGGCAGATTCGTCGAGAACGCAACTGCGCTTTCGATCGCTGAACTGCAGGGCCAGCCGGTCGATTCGCTCAACGGCGAGAGCTTCAGCCGCTCGTGGAGCGAGATTGTGCAATCGGTGGCCTCGTCGACCGAGGCTGCGGGCAACAGAGCGATCTCGGCCACGATCGTGCGCGAGAATCTCGATGCGCAGCGGGCGGCGGTGAGCGGCGTGAACATCGACGAAGAGTCGATCAACCTGCTCGATTTCCAGCGGCAATACCAGGGAGCGGCACGCGTGATCCAGACGGCTGACGAGCTGTTCGACACGCTGCTGGCGATCATCTGATGCACGTCTTTGACGAGGTGAACCAGCGATGACCGCGATCTCATCGACGATCAGCCGTGTGCCGAACCTGCTGCGCAGCACGACGTCGCAGTCGCAGATCAACCGCACGAATCTCGACATCTTCCGCCTCACAGAGCAGCTCAGCTCGGGCCGAGCGATCAATCGCGCAAGCGAGGACACCATCCGCGCGGCGACGATCGCGGAGCTCGATCGCTCGCTGGAGTTGCAGGCGCAGCGTGACCGCAACCTGGCGGTGGCTGACAACTCGCTGGCGACACTCGATAATGCGTTGGCTGAGGCGTCGGACCTGTTGCTCGAAGCACGCGGCATCGGGCTGACGCAGCTCAACATCGGCAGCAGTGCTGAGGAACGCCGCGGCCAAGCGCAGATTCTCGACTCGATCCTGCTGAGCATGCTCGGCGTGGCCAATCGCGAGAGCGAAGTGGGTTACGTGTTCTCGGGCAGCACGCCGGGAAGCGAGGCTGTGTCGTCGTTCCGCGGCGGCTACCGGTACAACGGCGACGGCCCCGGCCTGCTCACCGATCTCGGTGCAGCCGGTGGCATTCCGGTCACACTCGGCGCGGGCAGCGCGATCGGTGCGACCTCCACCCGCGTGCGCGGCAACAACGTTATTGAGCCCGACCTCACGGCCAACACTCGGCTCAGCGATATGCGTGGCGCTCGCGACGCGGGCATCATGACCGGCGAGATCGATCTCGTGATCGATGGCAACCCGCCGATCCGCGTCGATCTGCGATCGGCCGACACGATCGGTGATGTCGCTGATGTCATCGAGGGCACGATCCGCAACTTCGAGACGGTGAATCAGGTGACGGTGCTCGGGCCGAATGGCGTCGGCACCGATGCCGACGGCTTGACGTTCGACGTGCTGGCCGGCTCGAGTCTGTCGTTCGCGGACATCGGCGCGATGAGCACCGCAAGCGATCTCGGCATTGCTGACGATGCCGGGCTGGCGTTCACCGATGTCACCGGACAGGGACTGCCGTTGTCGCCCGAGCTGACGTGGCGTTCGCCGGTCGGCTTGCTTGACGGCCAGCCCCTCGGCCAGATTCGGCTGCGGGCGGCCGGGCTGACGCAGGTCGTTGATCTCTCGAACGCAACGACGTTTCAGGACGTTCGCAACGCGATCGAGTCGGCCGGGCTCGGAGCACGCGTCGAGATCAACGACAACCGCGACGGCATCGATGTGTACTACGAAGTCGCGGGCGGCGAAGAGCTCGCACTGAGCATCGAAGAGGTGCCGGGCAACGACGCGACCGCGACGCGTCTCGGCATCCGCACGATGAGCGAGGCGACGAGGCTCACGGAGTTCAACGACGGCGACGGTGTTGGCGTCGTCTCGGGACGGGCTGACGCCGTCACCGGACTGATCGATCCCGGCCTCAACACCGACTTCCGCATCACGCTCGGCAACGGCTTCGAGATCGACATCGACCTCCAGCCAACTGATACGACCACCGTGCAGACGGTGCTCGCTGCGATCAACGCCCAAGCCAACGACCAGCTCACGGCTGCCGGCTTCCCGCCAGACTTGTTCGAGGCCGGCCTGACCGACGGGCCCAACGGCATCGCCTTCGAGCAAGACGCTGCGCTCGGCGGGCCGATCACGATCGAGCAACTGAACAACTCGCGAGCTGCCCAAGACCTCGGCCTGCTCGACGGCGTGTATGACGCTGGCAATGCGCAGTTCCTGGCTGAGGATCGGGCGACCGTTCGCGTCGACAACGTCTTCACGCGATTGGCAGATCTTCGAGATGCCTTGCTGGGCAACGACACGAATGGCATAGCGATTGCGACAGACAAGTTGCAGGGCGATCTTGATCGTCTCGCGCAGAGTCAGGCGCTCGCGGGCGGGTTTGC
>JBCCQU010000252.1:0-4033 GCA_039208875.1 Planctomycetota bacterium | reverse complement strand
GGCAACTGTAGGCCGCCACCCGAACCAACCCCGATCTGGTCCTCAATCAGGCCCTGGCGCTCGAGCAGCAGGATGTGCTTGGCCAGCGTGGCCAGGGCGGTGGAGCCCGCGGCGCACCAGCCGCGCCAGCCGTCGCGCCAGGCTTGCTTGAGCACGAGCTGCTTGGCCAATGCGCCCAGCGGCGATGTGAGCAGTCGCGATGGATCGGCCGTCGTGCCGGCGTGATCGAGCGAAACGGCGGAGACCTCAGCCAGCTTGATCTGCTGCCGAAGAAACGCTGCGAAGGTGGCGATGGAATCGTGCCGGAGCGTGCCCGCGAGATCGTGCATCGCGGCGGGCCTGCCGGTGTGGTCGACGACCTCGAGCTTGTCGTGCGGATCGAGTCCGCCCCAACGCGCCCGGCCTGCGCGCACGTCTTCGAGCCGCACGAGCCGCGCGCGCCGCTCGGGCTGCCAGACGTAGTTCAGCGGCTTGCCCGCGTACCACACCTTGCGATTGACGGTCGCGGCGCGCGCACTTCCAGAGTCGGCGATGAACGCCCGGATCGCATCGGCGAGATCGGGCTCGACCGACTCGTCGCTATCGACGGCCAGAATCCAAGGCTGGGTGCAGGCTTCGAGGGCTTGCTGCTTGGTGCGGATGTGGCCGGCCCATTCGACATGCTCGATGCGCGCGCCCGCAGCTTGTAAGAGTTCGATCGTGCCATCGCTCGAGCCCGAGTCGAGCGCGACGATCTCGGTGGCGATCGGCGCGACGCTCTCGAGCGTGCGGCCGATGGTGTCGTCGTTGTTCTTGCAAACGATGGCGATAGAGAGCGGCACAGCGAAGCCTATGGCTGCCGGTCGCGTTGCGAGAGTGCAGCGAGTGCTCGGCGCTCAATGCGGATCGCGGCCTGCGGCGTGATGCCTCGGCGGGCGGCGAGTTCGGCCAGCGTATGCGGCGCGTCGGTCGCGAGGCCGAAGCGATCGATGAGCCACGCGGCGTGGTCGTGCGTGTTGCCGAGCGCGAGGGCTGTGCGCTCGGCACGGGCGTTGCGCGTCAGCACGCGCTGCCATGGGCGCGGCGGTTCTTGCCAGGCGGGAAGCATCTCGTCGCGCGGGACAATGGTGGCGGCGCGGTCGGGGTTGTCTTGCGGCAGGTGCTGACGGGCCCACGTCGCGACGGCTTTGGTGACCGCGGGCGAGATGGCGCCGGCCATCCGGCCGCGGCCCCACGGATTGAAACGGACGGCGGCATCGAGCGCGGTGCGGAACGAAAGATGTAACACCGCGGAGCGTTCGGCGGGCAGCAGCCGTTCGATCGGTGTGCCGAGCACACTCTCTGCGGTATCGATGATGAGCCGGGTGTGTGCGCTCGCCAGCGTGACGGCCAGCTTGTGCGCATGGCGGAGGTCGGTCTCGATGCGGTCGAGTGCTTCGGATGATGGCTGCGACTTGGGCAGTCGTGCGATGTTGTTTGCTGCGGTTGCGAGCAGCATCCAGCGTGCGCACGCGCGCGCGTGTTCGATCGCGGGTTCTGCAACGGGTGCCGGCGTGTCTCGTTGAAGCAGCGCATGCAGCGGCGCGTGCGATGGTGACGCGAGGTCGGTGCGCACGACAGCATTGGTGATTACAGCGGTGCCGGTGTTGCTCGCCTCTTCGGGGATCGCTGGCCAGTCGAGTTGGGTCAGCAGTGCTGCGCGTTCTTCGGCGATGACGCGGCGGATGGTGGCTTGCGACTTGCCCCAGCGATCGGCTATCGAAGATATGTCTATGCCGGCGCGCCACGCCGACAGCACAGCGCGGCGCGACGCCGGTGTCCAACGCGGCGGCTGATCGAAGATCGGCGTATCGCTAGAAGCATCGTGGCGTTCGAGGATGCTGCGCACAGCGGCGACGGATCTGCCGACGCGCGGCGCGATGCGCACGGCGGCGGCGTGCAGCGATGAGCCGTGCTTGTCGCGCATGCTGCGCGCACGGCGTGTGATGACCTCGCGCGTGCGAGCATCCGTACGCGAGAAGTTGTCAGACGATGTCAGTTGTGTGCGATGCTGCGTTTCGTAGGCAGCGATTACGCTTGGCATGAAGACAAGGCGCACGCTGCCGGGCACGGTGCTATCGGCGATGCGGCGCGCGATAAGACCACGCCGGCGTGCGCGCTCGATGGTGCGACGCGAGACGTTCCATCGCTGCGCTACGTCATCGATGCTGAGGGCGTCGGGCGTGTCGGCAGTGGTGAGCTTGGCCCATGCGCACAGTTGTTCGACGAAGGCAGAGAGATCGGCGAGCAGTGCTGCGCCTGCGACGTAGACGCCGGTCGGTTCGGTATCGCGATAGCCGGTCAGCGTTGCGACGATGTCGTCGATTGCGAGCAGGTCGTCCGGCGCGGTGGTCTCGGCCAGTTGTTCGGCGCGTTTGATCTGGCGGCGGAGGGCATCGCGGCCGCTGTAGCGCAGTTGCGCAGCGAGATCGGCGATGGCTTCGGTGTGGATGGACGACAGCCGCGGCACGGTCAGCGCGACAGGGCCGGACGCCAATCGACCCATGCCGGGTGCTCGGTCGCGCCGAGCCGATCAAAGAAGGCTTTGACAGCTTCGCGTTCCGGCTCGCCGACCGAGAAGTGCAGGTAACGGCTGTAGTAGGTGCGCGTGGTTTCGATGGGCCAGTTGTGCTCGGGTGCGGCGGCTGCGGCGAGTGCGTCGAGGCGGGCGAGATTGTGCCGGAGCTGGCGATCGACGAGCGCTGCGGCTGCGGCGACGGCTGAGGAGTCTGCATCGCTTGCGCGGCAGGCCCACATGCCGTAGACGAACGGCAGGCCGGTGAGCTTGCGCCATGCTTCGCCGAGGTCGAGTTCGTACGCGTATTGCCCGGGCGGCGGCGGCGCGGTGATGACTTTGTCGCCGATGAGCAGCACAGCTTCGGGCCAGGTCTTGTCGTTGGCCGCGTCGAAGGGCACGACTTCTGGCTCGGTTTTGGACTTGTGGCTGCTGAGTTCTTTGATGAGGATTTGGCAGAGCGCGACCGATGTGTGGCTCTCGATATCGGCGTGGATCGTGCGCACATCTTCTGGCGGCGTGGTGGAGAAGAGGCGGACGGTGAAGGTCGGGCCGTCGGAGCCGATCATGCCGGCGGGGACGAGCGCGAGTGGCTCGGGCGAGCGGATGGCATCGACGACGGAGATGAGGCCGAGGTTGGCCTGGCCCGATGCGAGCAGGCCGGCGATTTCGGCGGGGGGCGCGGTGATGAGGGTGACGCCGTCGGCTTTGGCGAGGCCGTCGATGAGCGGCCGGGTGTTGATGTAGCTCACGCAAGCGAGGCGCACGGGCTGCATGGCTGAGCGTAGGCAATGGGCAATGGGCAATGGGAAAAGGCAGGAAGGCAGTGGGGCGTTAGGTGGTTGTGGTTTGCTTGCCGCACTCGGGGCAGGTGGCGAGGCCGGCGAGCGGGTAGCTGCAGGCCGGGCACAGGCTGCGCGCGATGCGACGGCGACGGATGTGCGATCGCCACGCGGCGCGGCATGACCAAGGCCAACGGATGAAAGCGGGCACGCACCACAACGCCGTGATGAGCATGGCGAGTGAGATGCTGTTGACGACGTAGCCGGACGGTATTGGTTTGACAGCGGTCAGGTCGCGCACGGCGAGTGTGTCGAGGTCGCCGGCGTCTTTGAAGTCGGTGAGCCACAAGTCTCGGCCGCGGAGGGTTTCTACCGCGGTGGCTCGCTGCGATGGTGTGAGCTCGGGCGAGTCGTCGGTGCTGTACACCCGCCAGGTGAACGTTGTGCGCGCGATGGCCCAGCGGCCGGAGGTCTCGGCGGTCTTTGAGATGAGGATCGATCGGACCTTCGAGGGATCGTCGGCGAGCCAGTCGCTCACCCGGTCCATGTTGCTGCCGGGCAGGCGAGAGATTTCGACGATGTTCCCGTCGTCATCGAGCCTGTCGACCACGAAATCGGGCCAGGCCGAAACACTGTTCTGCCGGCTCGATGACGACGGGAACATCGTCGAAATCTCTCGCCTGCCCGGCAGCAACATGGACCGGGTGAGCGACTGGCT
>JBCCQU010000251.1:0-4081 GCA_039208875.1 Planctomycetota bacterium | reverse complement strand
TCGCGCCACCTAAGTGTCTCGGAGTCGCGACAGCAGCCGACGGGCTGCCTTTCAGACTTTGATGTCTATACTGCGGACAGCTCGCCGACGACGCCGAGCGACGTTGCCCGCCACCGTGGTGGACAACACCCGTGCCTTGCGGAGCGTCGTCATGCACACGGAACGATATGAGCGGTCCCTGCCGTGCCTGTCGGCGGCAGGTGACCGGCCGTCAATTCCCCGCTGCGTCCAGCAACTCTTGAGCCACATCAATCATCCGCACGCGGCGGCTCTGCGCGTCGGATCGGATCTTAATGAACGCGTCGAGCTCGGACAGGCCTTCCGACGCCATCACCACGCCCTTTGCACGCTCGATGACCTTCCGGTCTTGCAACGCTTGGCGCAGGTCATTGACTTCCTGATTGAGCGCTTCGAGCTGTTCGAAACGGGCCTCGGCGACGATGATCGCAGCTTCCAGGTCGTCCGGCCGCACGGGTTCAAGCAGGTAGGCCATCACATGGTCCTGCATGGCCTTCTCGACGAGACCGATGGACCGTTTCGCGGTGACGATCACCGAAGGAACCGGATCGGTCTCGCCCAACTCGATCATCAACTCGAGCCCATCTCCGTCGGCGAACTCGATGCCGGTGACGACGAGATCAGGCCGCTCACGAAGGATTGTGGAGCGAAGGCCGCCGACCGTGCCGCAGGTCGCGATCACCGAGTGTCGCTTGTCGAGCGACTCCGACAGCATCGAAAGCAGTTGATCGCTCCCGTGGGCAAGCACCAGTCGAAGTTCGCGCGGCATGATCGCAGCCTCCAAAGGGAGCATCCCCGGCAATGGTACCGCTGGGCGCACGCTTTCGTTTGCACGCTGGAGGAGCTGTAATGCCCGAGCAGTTGATTGAAGTGCTTTATGTGAGCCGACGACTCCGCAGCATCCCCGATGATCAGCTCGTTGACGAGATTGCCCTGCCGTCGATCCGGTCGAACCGCACTCAAGACATCACAGGTTGTCTCTGGTTTGATCCGGTCCACTTCGTGCAGGTGCTGGAGGGGCCGCGCGAAGCCGTGGAATCGCTGGTTGCGAAGATTCAGGCCGACCCTCGCCACACAGCGGTCCGCGTTGTGCGATGCAGGAAGCTGATCCTGCGGACCTTCGATCGATTCAGCCTGAAGGTGCTCCGACATTTTCGAGACGACGCGGTAGCTGGTTTGCCGCACGCGGTGTTCGGCACAGACGGTGGCGGACCGGTCGTACCTGAAACAGCACTTGACGCGTGTGTTGCGAGCCTTGCCATCTCGCCGCAGGCAGCTGAAGCAGCAGACCTGTCATAGAGCATGTGTCGTTGCTGCTCGCCGCGATATCCACTCATCGAGCAGCGTGGCGTTCTTTGTGTGAGCTTTGTATGTCGAGTCTAGAACGAAGCCGATGATCGGGATGATCCCGAGAAGCCAGTCGACGAAGAGATTCCACAGCATGCGCGCTACGAGCCCCGGTGGAGCCTTTCCGCGGATGGCTGCGAGCACCGGGACGAGACCAATGACGGTTGTGAGCGTGTCGCCGATGCCCGGCACGATGCCGATGACGGCGTCGTAGCCGAATCGGAACTCGGTGCCCGGCACACGGAAGCGTGTGTCCATCAACCGGGCAACACGGCCGGCATCTCGCACCGCCCGTTCCGTTGCTTCGCTGCTTGCCATCGAGCGACCTAGGAACCGTCTAGCCGCTCCACCTCGCTCACCAGCTTGAGCACGGTCTGACCATCGTCTTGCTTGACGATGAGTGCGGGATCGTCTTCAGATCCGTTTCGCGTGATCTCAGAGTTGTCAACAGTTCGGGTGATGGAACCGGTGCAGCGCTCCTCGACCGTTCCCTCCGCCACACCGTTTCCCCACTTCCACTTTACTCGTGTACCTTCCCGGATCATGGCATCACCCTTTTCAATGATGTAGTACTGAACTCATTGGTGCTTCCGATCCGGTTATTGCTGTGCGATGAGGGCAGCATGAAAGCACGTTCATCTGGGCTTATCGCTCGTGCTGGCACATCGAGGGGCGGACCGGGCGAGAGATTCCGCAACGCTAGAGCCATGCTCGCCGGCGGAGCACAACCCAGCACACGACAAGAATCACAAGCAGAAGACCGCATGTGATGGTGAAGCCGTTTGGCGTCTCTGTGAGGGGTACGCCCCCGACGTTCATGCCGAGCAGCCCGGTCAAAACAGATAGCGGCAAGCACAGCGCGGCGAGTACGGTCAGCGTGTACACGCGACGGTTCAGCCGCTCTGATGCCTGGCTCACCACCTCGTCGCGGGCGAGCGACGCCTTGGCCTGCAAGGCCACGAGATCCTCGGCAATGCGAAGGAGGCGATCCGTTGTGTCCCGGTTGACCGCGCCCGATTCGCTGTCGATCCAGTCCTCGCGTGCCGATGCCAACTCAGCCATCTCGGTTGCGAGCGGCGCCAGGTAGCGGTGCAGCACAATCGCCCGCGAACGCAACGGCACCAGATCTGATGTCTCGATATCTTGGCGTTCGGCGATAACGCCTTCCACCAGATCATCGAGGGACTCGGTCAGGTCGGCCATGATGGGAGCCATCCGTTGCGTCAGTCTGCGGTTGATCTGTGCAAGCACAGCGCACGGCGAGAGAGACTCAACGCCTTGCGTCTCAACCCACGACCGGACATCCTCGCATGCCTTCACGCGACGCAGAACGACTGTCACGAGGCGGTCCTTCGTGAGCCACGCGCGGACCGACACCATGTCTTCGGGCTCAGCCTTGGGATTCAGGTTGACGCCTCGGCCGACAAACAGCACATGGTCGCTCGCGATCTCGCAGCGTGGCCTGGTGTTCTCCGGGAGCAGCACGTCGACGATCTCCGCATCGTCACCCGCGGCCGCTGCAATCCAGTCGTGCGTCGCCTGTCGATTGCCGTCGAGATGCAGCCACTTCCACGACGACCCCGCGTCAGCATCAGGAATCATCTTGTATCCGCCAGCGGCTTCGGGGCCGCACGCGAACAGCAAGCCGGACTCATCGGCGAGCGTCGGAAATCGACCGGAGTACGGCGTGCTCGCAGCTTCCTTGTCGTTCACGACCGCGCCCCGTCATCTGCTCGACCCCGAGCATGCTCCGCGATCTCAACAATCGGATCGGCCGACCGGAGGTGCAAGTCCCGCTGCGGGAAGGCGATCTCGATGTCTCTCTCACGGAATACGCGGTCGATCTCGACTCGCAGCTGATGCTGTACGGTCAGCAGGTGTTCGATGTGCGGGATGAACACGCGGAGCTCGAAGTTCAGCGTGCTGTCCGCGAAGTCGCGGAACAGAACGTAGTGCTTCGGAGTGTCCAGCACGATGGAGTTGCGCTCGCCGATCTCCATCAGCGACTTCTCCACCAGCTCGATGTTGCTGCCGTAGGCAACGCCGACCGGCACGATGACGCGGAGCATCGGATCGGACAGCGTCCAGTTGATGACCTGATCCGTGATGAATTGCCGGTTGGGGATGACGAGCTCTTTGCGATCCCAGTCGGTCACCGTCGTCGCGCGCATTCGGATCTTGGTGACCGTGCCGGACACGTTGCCGACGGTCACGGTGTCGCCGATGCGCACCGGACGTTCCGCGAGAATGATCAGGCCCGAGACGAAGTTGGCGAAGATCTCCTGCAAGCCGAACGCGAGACCGAAGGTGAGCGCGGCCGCGAGCCATTGGACCTTGTCCCACGAGATGCCGATCACGGCCGCCGTCGCCAGCACACCGGCGAAACCGATCGCGTACCGCAGGACCGTCGCAAGAGCGAATCGGCTCGCGGCGTCCAGCGGCAGACGCTGGAGCACGAAGATCTCGGCGAGACCTGGCACGTTCCGAAACGCCACGATCGCGATGAAGCCGATGACAAGCGCGAGCCCGATGTCGGCCAGCGTGACAACGGTTGGTGCATCCGAGCCGCCCGGCGCATCGCCGGATGAACCCGTCGCGAGCGAAAGACCGGTTGGATCGAACGATGATGAGCTTGGAGGTGGCGCAGCCGTCTCTTCGCTGGCTCCGACGCCGGGCGCGTCTTCGACACCGCCGGTCAGCACCTTGAGATCGAGCG
>JBCCQU010000250.1:0-4085 GCA_039208875.1 Planctomycetota bacterium | reverse complement strand
CGATGCGAACCGCATCGGTGATAAGGCTGTTGAAAAGGGTGTGATCACGCAAGCACAGCGCGACGAGATGAGCGAGCATCAGCTCGTGCAACTGATCTTCGCGCCGGGCTTCTCGACCGCAGCGCAGGTTTCGGATCTCTCGGGCCGCGGCGTGGGCATGGATGTTGTGCGCACGAACATCACGAAGCTGAATGGCACCGTCGACGTGACGTCGGTTGCGGGTGAGGGTTCGTGCGTCACGATTAAGATCCCTCTTACGCTTGCCATTATGCCGGCAATGATGGTGCGGGTCGGTCGATCACTGTGTGCCGTGCCGCTGTCGAATGTCATCGAAATCGTGAAGCCGGGCGACGCCGAGCTGAACACCATCTCGGGCAAGCCGATGCTGCGTTTGCGTGACAGCGTGCTGCCGTTGGTCGATCTCAAGACGCGGTTTGCGCAGGATACGACGGATGCAGCGTCGCAATTTGCGGTGGTTGTCGCGTCGGGCGAACAGCGAGCGGGTTTACTGGTCGATGGCCTGCTCGGTCAGGAAGAGGTGGTCATTAAGCCGCTCGACGACTTGTTCGAGGGCGCGAACATGGTGAGTGGGGCGACGGTGCGCGAGGATGGCGGCGTCAGTCTCATCCTTGACGTAAGCGATTTGATACTGCACGGCGAGCAGGCTGCGTAATCGGTCAACAGCACGGGAGTGAACGCATGGACACGAGCTACATTCCACCAATCATGAATGCGGTCAACAACGTGTTCGACACGATGCTGCGGCTTCAGGTCGATGTGTGAGAGGCCCACGCCGGCCGCGGCAATGAATCGAAGCACGACGTTTCCGCCATCATTTCGTTCACCGGTGAGTATCAGGGCTCGCTCGTGCTGACGTTTCCGACGGAAGTCGCTGAGCGCGTTGTCGCACTGTTCATTGGCGCCGAAGTGACGGCTGATGACGACGACTTTGCCGACGCTGTGGGAGAGCTTGCCAACATGGTGAGCGGTAACGCCAAGGCGGGCTTCGAGGGCAAGACGGTCTCGATCTCGTGCCCGTCGGTGATCATCGGCACCGGCCACGCTGTGCGTCAGCCGAGCGACATGCCGATCGTGATCATCCCGTGTGACTGTGAGTGCGGTTCATTCGCTATCGAGGTAAGCCTGCGTGCGGCCCCGGCCCTCGCGGCGAAGAGTGCATAAGACGGACTGCAAGGAGGACTCTGAATGCGTGTCATGCTTGTTGACGACTCGCGGACCATGCGGAACGTCGAGAAGAACATTCTGGCTCAGCTCGGCTACTCAAACGTGGTCGAGGCTTGTGATGGGCAAGACGCCCTGAGTAAGGTCGCAGCGGCCGAGCCGGATCTGATTCTGCTGGACTGGAACATGCCCAACATGGACGGGCTGACGTTCCTGAAGAACTTTCGAAAGACGAACCAGACGTGCGTGGTCATTATGGTGACCACCGAGGCTGAGAAGGCGCGCGTCGTTGAGGCCATCAAGGCCGGAGTCAACAACTACGTCGTCAAGCCGTTCACCCCGGAAGACCTGAGCGCTCGCATTACCGAGACGTTGCAAGCAGCTGCCGCGTGACGGCAGCGAGGCACTGACAACAGTACCCCGGGATTGCGGCGGAAACCCCGCCAATGACCGAGACCGACCGCCAAATCAGCGTGCGAATAAGTGAGGACGCTCTGCGCGCCGACCTTATGTTCGACGCTGATTTCGCGCGCGCACCGGACGCCGTAGAGATATGCCTGGCGAAGCTTGTTGACTTTGGGCTTTCCACGGGCGGTGAAATTGAGGCCGAAATCACGGGGAGACTTGAAGAGATTCGGGCGAGTAACGAGGCGGGGCCGCAGCGGCTGCACTTCGAGGGCAAACCAGCGACCGACGGCACGCACGGCCGATTCGAGATCAACGAAAGCCTCGCGCGCTTCGACGAGCCCGATGACGATGACGCATCGGTCGATCACTACTCGCGATCGAACATCCAGACCGTGCAGCCGGGCGATGTCGTGGGCCGGGTCATCCCGCCGACCGATGGCGAAGACGGGCTCGATCTCATGGCCCGCATCGTGCCGGCGCGGCCCGGACGCCCGGTCAAGCTCGATACCGACGAGAGCGTTGAGATTCGTTCGGACGGCACGGTTGTGGCTGTTGGATCGGGAGCTGTGCGATATGAACCGCCGAGGCTCAGCGTGTCGGATGTGCTCGAGCTTTCCGGCGGCGTCGACTTCTCGACCGGCAACATCGACTTTCGCGGCTCGGCAACCATCGCCCACGGTGTCAAAGACAACTTCGAGATCAAGGTCACCGGCGACTGCACCGTGCACGGCACCATCGACGCAGCGAGCGTCGAAGTCGGCGGCGATCTCGTCGTGGGCGGCGGGGTTGCAGGGAAAGACCGTGCCGAAATCAACGTCGGCCAGAGCATGCACGCCCGTTTCGTCGGTAACGCGGCGGGACAGGTAGGGCGTGATCTCACCGTCGATCGCGAGATCATCGGCAGCCGATTCACCGTGGGACGCGAGCTGTCGATTCCGAACGGTTCTATCTTCGGCGGCGAGCATCACGTGCTGCGTCGCGTACGCGTAGGCACGCTCGGTGCGGAGAACGGCACCAAGACTGTGATCTTCCTGGGATCGTCGCCGCCGTACAGAGGGAAGGTCGAAGCGGCGCAGGCTGAGCTTGAAAAGGTGACGCAGCGGCTATCCGAGAAACAACAAGAGCTCGAGCAGTTGCAGGCACGCGAGCAATCGCTCAGTGCGAGCGAGAAGGAAGAGCTGACCGAGGCAATGTTCGCGTTGCCCGAGCTCGAAGCACATCGGGATAAGATCGCTGAACTCACTGCAGAGCTTCGCGAGTCTTACGAGAAGCTGCGATTGCCGGTGCTCCGCATTGAGCGCGCGCTCTTGCCCGGTGTGGTGATCTGCTGCGACGACGTCAGCGCTGATGTACATACGCCTGTCAAGGGCCCGGTCACGATCAGCCTCAACGAGCACGGCAACCTCGTGATCACCGACTACAACGGCAAAGCGCAGGCGATCAATCAGGTCGCCAAGGTTGAAAGCGACCCGGCCGACGAGAAACGACAGGCGGCGTGATCTGCGTTCGGTCTCGCACGGTCGGTGCAACCGCCCGGCACCGCTTCCCATATAGTTAGTGACCGCTAATTCGGCGGAGTCAGACCCGGGATAAGCCCGGCACGAACGACGCACAAACGCGGATGCGAGCAAGAGGGAGTATCGATGCCACGCCCCACCACCACCGCTGCACTGGTTCACGATCGCCAACGTCTGCCCGCCGTCTTTGGGCTCGTCGCCGCGACGGTCCTGATTGCCTTCACCGTCGCCACGCGCGCGCAAGATGAAAGCACCGAAGCTGCCGCGGGCAAAGCAACGCTCGGCGTCGATCGCGTCGGCGTGACTGACGGCATCGAAGAAGCTGTGCTGCGGCAGGGCGACAACGCGGCGCTCTCGCTCCGACGATTTACCGACTCGCTCGAACAGCATCTCATCGATCGCTTCCAGACCACGCGGAAGTTTGAGATTGTCGCAAGGAACGACCTCGCAGCGATCATCGACGACCAGCAGATCCAGCAAACGTACAGCGACCCGACCGATGCCAAGAAGGCTGAGTTGTTCCGCATCGCGGGTGCTGAGTTTCTGCTCATCGTGACGATCGACGACTTCGAGGACCGATACGAACGGTTTGAGTCAGAGGGCGGCGAGGTTGCGGAGCGTCGCAGCGTGCGCGCATCGGCGATCGCGAAGATCTACGACACGACGGCGGGAACACTGCTGGAATCGGTCGCGTTCAACTTCGACGCGGCGAGCTCGGCTCAGCGTCTCAACGGCAACGTGCGCGCAGTCGGCGGTATCGATCGCTTTGGTGAGTTGCTCGCCGAGCGGTCGCGGGAGCTCGCCGACGCGATCGCGATCAGCACGCTCAACGAGCTTTTCCCGGCCAAGGTTGTCGCAGTGAATCGCCGCGAGATCATCATCAACCGCGGGGAAGGCACCGGCATCGAGGCGGGCGACCGGTGGACGATCCTCGCGACCGGCGACGAGCTGATCGATCCGGATACCGGCGAATCGCTG